>CAZZYE010000096.1:3128-13744 GCA_964658145.1 uncultured Stigonema sp. | reverse complement strand
CTTTTTAAGGGGGGTTGGGGGGATCAGCGCCTTAACTGAACGGTATTGACCGATAACCTTTATAGAGACGCAAAATTATCACCAACAACTCTTAACATAACCGTATTGAGCGTATTGTACTATTCAATAGTTATGAGATATACAAATTAAGATAATTGGCATAATTATAAAAAATAAATAAATAAAAATTTTACTTTTAATAGTCATTCTGTTAATTAAATATCATTTTCCATCGACTAAAAAAGTAATTATTTACAAATGCATAAAAAATGTAGAAATCTTATTTTAGCTAAGGTTTTAACAGTTCATGCTGCCAAAACAAAACTCAACTACTTGAGGAGAAAATACTGATGCCCATTAATTATACTAGTAACAATTTATTGTCTAATCAAGGGCTAAATATTAATCCCATCTCCTCAGAAGATTATTTTAATCTCAACGATGACTATAGCTTACCCCTCAGTGGTCGTAGCAGCTTCAACCCAGTTGTGAATGATTTAGAGACGGATACTGTTGAGCCGTTTACGATGACGAATGCTACGACTAGTGGGAACTATAGCTTTACCTCTGGCTATGGCTTAATTAATGCAGCAGCAGCAGTAGCTAAAGCCAGTGGTCAAAATACCTTTGCTGACGTTCCTGCACTTGGTGGCAATAATTGGGGAGCCGACCTTGTAAAAGCACCAGAAGCTTGGGCAAAGGGATACACGGGTAAGGGTGTTGTCGTCGCTGTTCTAGATACTGGAGTTGACTACACCCACCCAGACTTAAAGGATAATATCTGGACGAATCCCAACCCTGGTAACGGCAAGGATGGCTATACTAATGATATCCACGGCTGGAATTTTGTTGACAACAACAATGACGTCCTAGACACATTTGGTCATGGCACCCATGTTGCTGGTACTATTGCTGGGGAGAACAATGGCTTTGGTGTGACTGGCATTGCCTATGATGCCAAGATTATGCCGGTCAAAGTTCTAGATAACTCTGGTGCTGGCAACGATGCTACCATAGTTAAGGGTATTGATTATGCTGTAGATCATGGAGCTAATGTGATCAACCTTAGCCTAGGTGGTGGTAATGGCGACAGTTCTCTAGAGTCAGCAATTCAATATGCCAGCAGCAAAGGTGTAGTTGTCGTCATGGCAGCTGGTAATGATGGTGGCATGACACCGAATTATCCTGCCCGCTATGCCAAGAACTCAGGACTTGCTGTGGGGGCTGTCGATCAGAATAAAAACATGGCTGACTTCTCTACCCGAGCCGGATTTAACCAGCTTGCTTACGTCACAGCCCCAGGAGTCAATATCTACTCCACAATTCCAGATAATCAGTATGCTTATTATAGCGGCACATCTATGGCAACTCCCCACGTTGCTGGTGTAGTTGCCCTGATGCTCAGTGCTAACCACAGTCTGACTGATAGCCAAGTGCGTCAGATTGTTACACAGACAGCAGGAAATAGTACGCAAGCTGCAAAAGCCAGCCCTACAATCAACAGCATGATTGCAAGCACTAGCTTCCATCCCAAACCTGTAACTGAGAGCATGATTGCAAGCACTAGCTTCAGTACCAAACCTATAACTGAGAGCAACGATATGTTTGTGAACTCAAATATCGGGTCGCAATTCTTGAGCTACTACCAAAGTACTCTTGGTGAGAATAGTCACTACAGCATTAGTAGTGATGATGAGACTGATGCCGACAATATTATAAAGAAACACGAAACGCTGGTGTAGCATCAAAAATGGTTAGTTATACTGCGAACGGTTCAAAACTTCACTTAATATGGAAACCCTCTCCAAACCTCTCCCCGCATCGGGGAGAGGCTTAAGAACCGGATGCGCGAATGTTAAATAAGTATAGTTTTCAGCCGTTTTTAGTATAACATACCGATAACCTCTGTAGAACGCTGCGCGTTCTACACGTCTCTTAATTCTCACTAAACTCTGCGCCATCAGCAAATTTCAGGCTACTCCCCGTATTTACTAAAAATGTGTAACCGAGTGGGCAACAGACAGCGAACCTGTTTTCACGGAGACTCGATCATCTCTAGGGTAAAAATACCTTCCGGTTTGTTGATGACCAGCTTCATAATATCGAGCCACGCTGACCCCATTGCGGTTTCGGGGACATCACGCCCGACATGCACAGGGATAATCACCTCGATGCCATCATGACCCTGCCTTTGTGGATGTATAAATCCCCTTCCCCACGCGCTGTCCGCATTTCTACCTGCCCCAGAACTTCCAACCATTCCAGCGCTTCCAAGTCCTGCGTATCTATGACGAGCCACCCATCGGTAAACCCGGTATCGAACAGGACCGGAATAAAAAACGGCGCACTGTTCGCGGGTACAAGCTGAAGCTCTAAGAACAACTCGCCGTTCTCGCCAAATGTCCCTACACCCATAGCCTGCCACAGGTTCCCGTGTCATTTAGGCGGAAAATCATCCTGATCGTGTTTCCGCTATTTGCTTGACTGATTTGCTGGGTGATGCCTCGCAGGGTCGGGTCGAGGAGATATTCCCCATTGTCGGGGTCGATGGCAATAAACCAGTTCGGATGGATTTCTCTAAGGGTGGGGCGGAGACGCTCGAACACGGGACGGCATCTCTGGCGCAAGGCGCGTTGCTTCTCCCGCTCACGTTGGACTACCTCCGGATCGGCTGGGGATGGCGGCACAATGCGCGTACGGCGCGGCTGTGATAACTGGGTCATGGCAATCACGGTAATTAGGGTAATTCCATTATGCCGCTTTGGCGAAATCTCTTGCAGTACATCATATTATTCTACGTTTCCCACAGCAAGTGATAGAGCGTAGACAGTGGTGACCCCTAGGTTGTCTGGAAACTTGACCGCCTAGGACGCAACCTGAGACACCTCGTCAACTGAACCGTATTGGTATTTAGCCACTCTGGCTTTTGAAAAGCTTTTATTGTCATTTTAGTATAAAAATATACTTTTGTAGTATAAAGAGTTCCCGAAGATAAAATACCGTATTTTTGCGGTTTTAAAAAATATTTTATACATATTAGTATTGGAGAAAAGCTAACAATTAAAAAATAAAAATAATCAGGAAAAACAGTTGATAGTAAGCAAGAACAGCTTGTGGAATGATCCAGATTACCAAAATGCTATTTGTAGATGCACTGACATTGCTCATGAAGACTACAAATTTACAGATTTAGCCCTTCAAAAAACTGAGATAACACTTAACGATTTGAGAATAGGCATCCAAAAAAAGCTTGAAACTATCTGGAACAAGACTAATGGAAATGCCACAGCGGAAACAGCTAAGGAAGTAGCAAAACAGCTTCAAACTACAAAGCAATCTCTTGAAGGCGAAATTGCTAAAAAAATTGATAGTGTGCGCGAATCTCTTGATGCCAAGCAACGCGCTCTCAATCATTTCAGCATTGCCTTTATGGGCAAAACAAAGACTGGCAAAAGCACTCTCCATGCCATTATGACAGGGGAAGGCTGGGATGCCATTGGTGTTGGCAGCCAGCGTACTACTCGTTCCAACCGAGTTTATGAGTGGAACAATCTCCGCATGATTGATACTCCAGGAATTGGCGCTCCTGGTGGCGAAACTGATGAAGAAATTGCCCAAAGTGTTATCCAAGAGTCTGATGTCATCTGTTATGTGGTAACAAATGATAGCATCCAAGAAGCATAATTTCAGTTTTTACGGCTGTTGAAGGACAACGCTAAGCCATTAATTATTCTGCTGAACGTACACAAAAATTTCCGCGATTCCCGGCGAGGTTCCTACGAACTAGAACGATTTCTCAAAAATCCAGACAACCTTTTTGCTATGGACGGTTCTAGTGGTTTGTCAGGACATATAGAGCGTATTCGTGGCTATGCTCAAAAATATTATGGCAACGATTATTTTGAGATTGTTCCCGTTATGCTGCTGGCGGCACAGTTATCTTATAAGGCTGAACACCAACACCATAAAGATGAGCTTTTCAATGTAAGCCGGATGCAAAATTTTTATGATGAAATCCGGTTATCTTTAGTTGATCATGGAGCTATTAGGCGATCGCAAACCTTACTTGGCTCTACAGTAGGCGATATCGAAAAGCCTTATCAATGGGTCGCGGAACAAGCCAAAAACTATAGAACATTAACGGATACCCTTAAAAATAAACGTGAGAATATCGGAAAAAACATTCAAAAGTCAGCAAATGATGCTTGTGAATCTTTACAGCATCAGATTATATCTGTCTTTCAAGATGCTCTAAACACTATTCCATCTTTTGCAGAAGACTACTGGAACCATTCCGAGAGTAGTTTGAAACAGGGATGGGAGGAACAACTAAAAAATATTCGTTTTGAGGATCGTTTAAGTACAACATACCAGGATACTATCAAAGTTTTTAACAAGGAAGTTCGGGAATCTCTTGAAGAAGTTGGAAATGAATTACAAATAATTGCCCAACTGGGTGGTATGACATTCAGTTTCAACAAACAGGATTCAGACGATGAGCGAAATTTTTTTCGGATTGGGGGAGGAATTTTGGCAGTAGCAGGAGCTTTAATGGCATTTGTGCCTCCTCTGGCTGCTGTTGGTCTAGTTATTGGTATTGTTGGTGGGGTTATCAGTTTTATTGGTGGATTTTTTAAATCAAAAGACCAAAAGCGAAGAGAGGCTGTTGAAAATATTTCTAGCTCGTTGCAAAATCAACTCCATAATCAGAAGCAGAGAAAAATCCAAAAGAAAAATTTCCGGGAATTGTAGGTATTGACCTTGGTACAACCAATTCAATTGTGGCTGTGATAGAAAATGGCTTGTCAATAGTAATTCCCAATAAGAAGGAGTTTACTACTACTCCCTCTGTAGTGGCTTACACCAAAAGTGGTGCTTGCTTAGTCGGACAAGCGGCAAAATGCCAAGCCATCAAGAACCCTCAAAACACCTTTGACTCGATTATGCGCTTTATTGGTCGCAAATATGATGAAGTTACCGAACAAGCTAAAAAAGTCTCTTATAAGGTTTTGCAGGATACGGAAGGCAAGATCAAGATTGACTGTCCAGTTTTAGGTCAGCAATTTACGCCAGAAGAAATCTTAGCCCAAATTTTGCGTCAGTTAGTGGATGATGCCAGCCAAAACTTAGATAAACAAGTTACCCAAGTTGTACTTACAGTTCCAGCTTACTTTGATGAGATTCAGCGCCATGCTGTCAAAGAAGCTGGTCGTCTTGCTGGCTTGGAGGTGTTACGGATTATCCCTAACCCTACAGCAGCAGCAATGGCTTATGGTCGAGACAAAGAGACTAATGAAACTATTTTGGTTTTTGATCTAGGCGGTGGTCATTTGAGTGTTGCAATTTTAGAAATCGGGGATGGTGTCTTTGAAGTTTTGTCCTATTCCGGAAATACCCAACTAGGGGGGAACGACTTTGATCAGAAAATTGTAGACTGGCTTGCTAAAGAATTTAAACAGCTTGAAGGTATCGCTCTTTATGCTTACAAGCAAGCTTGGCAGAGGTTAAGAGAAGCGGCAGAAAAAGCAAAAATTGAACTCTCTAGCACTACGCAAACGGAAATTGACTTGCCCTGGATAACGAATACAGCATCTGGTCCGAGGCATCTGAAGATGACTATGACCCGAACAAAGAAGAAAACCAAAATTTTAAAGCTGCTGCGATCGCTACCGTGTTTGAGGCTACATTTGCAAAATTTGATGATTTGCTACTTAGTGCTGACAAGCCGGAAATAGCAGTTATTCGCCAAAAAATGCAGGATGAACTGGATAAACATCGTCAGCAAGGTTTTCTAACAGTCGCCTTTGTGGGACAGTACAGTGCAGGAAAATCTACCATCATATCTGCTCTTTCAGGGCGGCGTGATATCCGCATTGGTAGCGATATTACTACCGATACAACTGCCAGTTACGACTGGAATAATATCAAGCTAATTGATACGCCTGGGCTGTTTACAGACCGCAATGACCACGATGAAATTACTTATGATGCTATTCGCCAAGCTGACCTATTGGTTTTCTGCCTCACCTATATGCTTTTTGATTCAATAACAGCAGAGAACTTCAAAAAGTTAGCCTACGAACTTGGCTATCGCTGGAAAATAATGCTTGTCGTCAATAAGATGTCCGCTGGGGCAGGAGAAGAAGAGGAGCTAATTGCTAACTACCATAAGAGTCTAGCAACAGCGCTTGAGCCTTACCGTCTTGATGAATTTCCCCTCTGTTTTCTAGATGCCAAGGATTATTGTGAGGGGGTAGACGAAGAAGATGAATTTTTAATCGAAATCAGCCGTTTGCAGACTTTTATCAATGCACTTAACAATTTTGTGGATAGGCGTGGAGCGCTTGTTAGCTTTGACACACCAGTCCGAATTGCTTTGAGCTATCTTAATGAAGCTCAGTTGAGCTTAACACGGGATTCCAACAAAGACTCGGCTTTCTTTGAATTACTTAACCGTCTCTCGCGTACAGTACGACAAGAACGCGATCGCCTCCGAACAAAAGTTCGCTTAATTGCGCTACGGCTATCACCGGCAGTCGCAAATGAGGGTACGGTTCTAGCCAGGGCAGTAGGAAGCAATCTGGATATTGAGGTTCTAGCTAAACAAGCTGAAAGTAATGTGCAAAATTTCTGTGAAAAAGTAAAAGCAGAAATGGAAGAGGTTGTGAAGGAAGCCGTGGAATTGCTTCAAGAAGAAGTTAAAAAGGTGCTTAACAGTGATTTAGCTCAAGCTTTTGTTGCTCGTTTGAAAGTGAACCAAACAGTCTCTGCTCGAAATCTAGAGTCTGGTGTAGATGTGGAGCGATTAAGGGGGCAAGTAAATATGCTGCAAGACATTGGTGAGAGAGCAGGGGTTGAGATAAGTCGGTCGGCGACAAAGACAGGAGCAACCTCCACTGGGCAAACATTTTTACGCGCTTCCAATGCAGCTGGAAGTAGTCTCCATCAGGGTGTTTATAGCGTTGGAAAGTTTTTAGGCTTCAACTTCAAACCTTGGCAGGCAGTAAATTTCGCTAAAAACATAGGTAACGTAGCCAAAGTTCTTGGTCCTTTTCTGTCAGTAGGTACGTTAGCAATGGATGTGTATGCTAAGCAACATGAAGAAGAACAAGACAAGAAATTGGCTGATGCACGACGCGAAATTACGAGCCAGTTTATTGCACTAGCAAAAAACCTTGAGAGTCAGGTTGAAATCCAACTTAGAGAAGTTGAAGCACAAGTTTATGGAAAGACTGAAAAGCAAATTGCTGAAGCTCGTCAAAACGAAGAAGAAGCGATTAGCTATTCAAACCAATGGGTAGGAGAACTTGCAACACTTCGTAAAGAATTTGATAAAATTCTTTGTGACATAAATAACTCAAGCGATGTAAGCAAGCAAACTGCTTGACTCAGCATCAATAGTGAAGCTTTTTTCCTTTGGTCAAACCTAGGTTAGCATGGTTGGGTTGTTTTATTTTTGAGATTCCGACACTGGGCAAAATAGAAGATCGGAATATAGCGAGATAACCCTGAGCCAGTTCCATTCATCAAGGTTTTACGCCAGATATTAAAAACGAATAATTCTGGATAAAATATTGATGTGTTTTATAATGCTTTAGCATATGAGTCAGGCAACAATACCGGATGTTTTGACCCTTGAAGAAGTTTCCGCCTACCTGCGACTACCCACTGAAATCATTCTTCGCCAAGCAACACAAGGTTATCTTCCAGGACGCAAGATAGAGGATAACTGGCGGTTTTTAAAGACTGCTATTGATGACTGGCTGAAATCGTTGGAGAGCCGAACCATCCTGCTACAGCAGGCAGGTACCCTTGCTGATGATGAGTCACTCACAGCATTGAGAGAAGCTATCTATCATGAAAGGGGACGCTCTTGAAGAAAACCGCTATAACTAACTATCATCACGAAAGTAGAAATTTTGCAGGGTCGAAAACTGGGTTGACTAGACTTCTTGCAAAAGTCATGAGTCTTGGTGTTCTTCTTTACGTCTTTGCGACTTTGCGTGAGACAAAAAATTATTTATGCAAAAGGTCTACTGAATTGCAGATGATGCGCAAGACTACTTGGGATCTGCTTGTCGTCAGACATCGCTGCTCAAAGGAAAGGTGGGCAGTGCCCACCCTACAATTCGAGTGGTTACCTGACAGAAAATGCTTCGCTAAACCTACGAGTCACAGGCTCAATGATGAAAGTTAAAATCGACTTCTTACGAGTCACAATTTCACCAGTCGCACTCATCCCTGGAGTAAATGCTACTTCTTGTCCTCGCACCTGAATTGAGTGTTTACTCAGCTGAATTCTAGTTGGAAAAACTAAGCCCAATTCTTTATCAACGACTGCATTAGGACTGACTTGCACTACCTCACCCTCAATTGTGCCAAATTCTTGAAATGGGAAGGTCGCCATCTTGACCTTTGCTCTCATCCCTTCATGAATAAACCCAATATCTCGGTTAAGAACTTTCACCTCAAGCTGTAGTTCTTTCCCTTGTGGCAAAATAGACAATAATTCTTCACCCGATTGCACTGGTCCTTTAGTTGCTTTAACTTTGTATATGGTTCCTGCAACTGGAGCCTTGATAGTTTCCTTCTCTTGCTGTTTTTTCGCCTGATCCAGTTGACCTGTAACACTGGTAAATTCTTCTTTACGTTTGTTCATTTGAGTCAAAATTTCACTTTGCCGTGCTGATACCAAATGCTCTACTTGATTACGAGCACCTTCATAAGCTTGTTGGGCTTGGCGAATTTCTTGACCTTGGGCTGCAATATCTTTTTCTAGGGATGAGACTTTGTCTTGAGCCTCTGTTACTTTATTTTGGGCGTTGATTACATCATCTTTCGACTTAGTGATTTCCGTATTCGCACGATTCAGTTTTTCTTGAGCATCTAGGTAATCAAGTCGAGGGAACGCGCCAGAATTAACTAGGATACCTAGGCTTTTTTCCCTTTGTTGCGCCAGTGCTAGATTTGTGTCAACTTTAGCGCTGATTTTTTGGGCATTGACAAAGTTACTTTTAGCGTTGGCAAGGCTGGTTTTGGCGTTGACCAGATTTTCTTGTAACCGCGTTAGACGTACTTTCGCCTGATCAATTAGCGCTTGTTGGCGATTTGCATCGGCTTGGGCTGCAGCTTGATGCGCTTGGTAGTCTCGTAGCCGCGAGTTTAACAGTTCATCTTGCAGTTGGGTGCCAGTAGTTTTGGCACCAACATGTTCTGCATCCAAACGTCGCAAGTCTTCTTGAATCAAATTAGCCGATTTGCCTAAGCGAGCAACATCGACTTGTTTCAAGTCTGGATCGCGTTGAACTAAAACCTGACCTTTGACGACGCGATCGCCTTCTTTAACATTCACCGCCACAATTGACCCACCACCCAGCGCTGTCACAGGTCGCACCTGTGTGGAAGCGATTAACTCCCCTGGTGCTGTCGCCACTTCATCCACTTGGGAAAATTGCGCCCATGCGATCGCTCCGAATACCACTACGCTGATCGTTCCTGCCAAGAATCTAGTATAAATTGGTGGCAACTCCTGTACTGCCTTACCCAATTCATAGGAAAGTTTTTCGTCTGGTTTAGCAAATCGCTGTTTTGTCTGCCGTGCTTGAGTAGCATTCGCTACAAAGTAAGATTTCATAAAATTTTGGATTGTTAGTTGTTAGTTGCTAATTGCTAATTGCTAATTGTTAATTGCTATTAGCCATTAGCTATTAGCTATTCATACTGCTAAATACCGTCGCAAGAAATTTTCCAGTGTCTCCAATTTAAAATTGAAAATTTCCTCTAGGTTAGAAATCTCCTCTTTTGTACAGAAAAACTCATTTGCCAATAACGTGCGAAAAGTACCTGAAGCTTTTTGCCCTTGGGGATTCAACAAACCCAATACACTTCTTATCCCATCAATTAGGAACAGGGGGGGATTAATGACCACTGGTTCAATATTAAAAATGCGACTAAAAATTTGCGGAATATGCTCTCTCAATAAAATTTCTGGTCCTCCAACAGGTAAAATCTGATTAAGCGCTGCTTTAACTCTCACAGAATCCACAACCATCCTTGCCAAATCATCTGTACTTACAATAGATGTACGGTTTTTGGGGTCGCCGATGAGCAGATAAAATCCCGTTTCCCGAAACCTTTCTGCTAGTGGTAGCAAATTCGATGCTAATCCAGATGGGCGTAAAATAGTGTAGTTTAAACCACTAGCTGCCAAGTATCGCTCTACCGCGCGTTTGGCTTTAAAAACGGGAGCATCTTCATACCCCCGATCTGCTCCCAATACGGAAATGAAGACAAAGTGCTCTACTCCAGTAGCTTTTGCAGAGTCAATGAGTTCAATGTTGGCACGGTAGTCTAAGGATAAAGCATCGCCATCAGAACCGTGAGTGCTAATGATATACTGGACATCCTGACAAGCTTTCTGGATATCCTTTTCTTGCCGCAAATCACCGATAAAGATGTTAGCTCCCCGGTGTTCTAACTCGCTATAGCGCGAGGTAAGGCGGACAAATGCCCGCACCTGTATCTCCCTTTCACATAGGAGTCTCACAACTCTGCGACCTATTCCCCCGGTTGCTCCTGTGACTAAATACATAAAGCTTTTGGATTGTTGGTTGTAG
>CAZZYE010000096.1:0-3095 GCA_964658145.1 uncultured Stigonema sp. | reverse complement strand
TTCGCCCCTCCTAACCACTCCCTCATCATCTAAAATTCGACGATCACTGGCGTATGGTCGCTGGGTTGAGGCAATTTTCTTGGGGCTACATCAATAATGCAGCTTTTAGCACGCTTATAGAGGTCGTTGGTAAGATAGTGGTGGTCAATCCGCCAACCCGAGTTACGACGAAATGATGCGGCGCGATAGTCCCACCAAGTGTAGTGTCCGCCTTCGTTGGTAAATTTGCGAAAGGCATCGGCAAAGTTAGGTGCGAGAATATCTCTGAGAGCTTGGCGCTCTAGTTCGGTCGCCATAATGTGATTTTCACTACTAATATTATCGTGTATATCTTTAGATTCAAGAGCAATGTTAAAGTCACCACACATACAGATGGCAGGTGAAAACTCATCTGATTGCAAATACTCCCCCAGCACTCTTAACCAACCCAGCTTGTATTCATATTTCTCGCTTCCTACTGCTCCACCATTAGGCACATAAAGATTAATAATCCTAATACCATCAATGACACCCGTAATTACCCGCTTTTGCTCATCCCACTCTGGCTGTATGTTTGCCAAAATGTTTGTGAAACCAGTACTTAAGTCTTCTAACGGTTTATGGCTGAAAATGGCAACACCGTTGTAAGCCTTTTGTCCCGATAAGTAAAGGTTATAGCCCAACGACTCAAAGGGCGATCGAGGAAAGTCGGCGTCTACAACTTTGGTTTCTTGCAAACACAGCACATCAACGGGATTTTGGTTCAACCAATTGACAACGTGTTCTAAGCGAGTGCGAATCGAGTTGACATTCCAAGTAGCAATTTTCATTAGTTAGTCGTTAGTTGTTAGTGAGTCAGCGCGCCGACACGAGTGTTTCCGGAGCTACGGGCGACTGCGTAAGCGTTGCGATCTTCTCACTCGGGGAGACGAGTCGCGCACTCGTGCGTCGCTACCGCTGCGAATATCCCGAACGAGGAACGAGCGTCACCCGAAGGGTTGTTAAAAGTAGCACTAACTATTAACCACTCCTTACTCCTCTGTAAAAAATTGCTCCCTTATGGGAAAACAGTAACTTATACTACAAAATATTTTAAATTTTCTGATCCCCAAGGTAGATGAAATGAGATTTTAGGATGATTAATATATTATAAGAGTGTAGTTAATTAATGGTCATTACTGCTAGTTTGATATTGGTGTGTGGCTAAATGCAGTTAATGGTGGTCAGGAAATTGATTTAAATGGCAGCGTAAATGCTGCTATCCGCATTAGACATCTCCGAAAATAATTGTAGAGACGTAGCAGTGCTACGTCTCTACAAGGTTCTCAGACAACGAATAATTAATTTCTGGAGATGTCTATTTTAATCATCAAGTTTTTAGTGAATCTAAATGAAGAACTTTTTTGAAGGAGGACGTTTAGTATGAGTATGATAGCCAACAACTGTCCCTGTTGCGGCGGTTCCCTCCTGCGTCATATCCGTCACGGTGAACTCTACTGGTTTTGTCATACTTGCAGGCAAGAAGTACCGATGTTAACTGCCAGTCGTCTACCAAGCGTGGAAGCAAGAACTACAGGAGTTAAGTCGCTTCGCTCCAATTCGTAATTGATAATGACGCTCGTGCCGACGCTCGTTCCTCGCTAACGCTTCGCTAACGTAATTCGTAATTATTATCTCATGCATGAAAGCTACGACTTGAAATCAGGTGGCGGCACTTTTAGGTTTTTCCGCAGCGATCGTTTTAGGCTTGAAGGCTCTCGTTAATTACGAATTACTGACTTAAGATTCCAAATATAATCGCCAGTCAAGTTGATATGTTCCCACCCCATTAGACATCTCCTGAAATTAATTATTCGTTGTCTGAAACCCTTGTAGAGACGCGAAATTTCGCGTCTCTACATTGTTTTTCACCAGATGTCTATTGGTGATAAATGTTGCAAGTATTCATCCGGCGATCGCTATCGTAACCGCTTCGATTTTTGAGAAAGCAAATGGCGCCGAGTGCAATCATCCGGATTTGATATGAGCTATGATTTTTGGTCAGGATAAAGACAAACCTCTTGTGGCGAACTTCGGGCAACGATATATTCTATCGCTTCCAAGCCGTAATTAACTGGGCAATGCACAACACCAGCCGGAATATAAAGGAAATCACCTGCTTTGACATTTACAAATGTATCATTCTCAACACCTAGGAAAACTCTGCACGTTCCCGTAATGACGTAGATCGCAGTCTCAAAAGGATGATAGTGCGGAGATGCACTTACTCCAGGAGGAATTATGCCGTGAGCCATACTAAGACGCTTTGAGTCAGCAGTTTCTCCAGTTAGCCCCCAGCCTCGAACATAGCCGTGATCCGTATCACAAACCCTGTCCGGCTCCTGAATAACAACAACATTGCTCGCGTGCTTTTGTATGCAAGTGTCTAAAACCTTAGAAATCATAAACTATCACCTTAAAAGCTATACGATCCAAGAGAAAGTAATGTTTTATAAAAACTAGATGCATGTACTTGCTGTACAGTAAAAATGAACGCTTAATGATTGCAAAGCATCTAAATACAACCAATTCATGGCATTCAAATGATAATGAGAATTTCTAGCACAATATACTAAATTGCCCGATTTGTGCCGCTACTAAATTGCGCTCATATACCAGTTCTATATGAAGTTGCCATAAATCATATCCCCCCAACCCCCCTTAAAAAGGGGGGCTAAGAGAGAATATTTAGCGCAGCTTCATGGAGAAACGGTATTACTATGTTAATAAACAATTTTTATCCGGAATAATACTGATTGTCAATACCTAAAAAATATAAACTTTAGATGAAGATAACACCGCTTAATGTAGGAATTACGCATTGACAATTTAGCAAAGAAGTAAATTAAGCGTAAACAAAGAAATTTTGAAGGAGCGAGTTCGTTTCACGTTGATGGCGATTACATAAACAACGCAACAGCAGAGTCAGATCAATCAGGAGGAAATACTGCTCGGTGTCGGTTTGCACAAAAGCTGACAACAGAGCAACGACATCGTGCCACTTTCAGCCCTTTGATTCGCATAAAATTTGACAACAGATTGCACAAAAAGTGGCAACAAACTACCTGATTCGCGCT
>CAZZYE010000095.1:0-13901 GCA_964658145.1 uncultured Stigonema sp. | reverse complement strand
ACATCGTGATTGCCACCACGAAGCACCGATTCAGTGTGTTTGCCTTGCAAGCGCTTACCGAGGGTCTGTTCTAATGCTCCCCAAACAGCACCTAGTGTGTAAGTACATTTACGCTGGGAACCTTGGGTTTCATCTGCAGAACATAAGGTTTCTCTCGTGTAAACCTTAATGAGATCGCCGTCTTGGATTATCTTATCAACTATACATAGGCGAGTGCCGTCTTTACCTAAAGCTAAGCTGAGTTTGTTGGTAAGCTCATCTAAGGACACCCTTGACCCGACCAAACCTAATTCTTGTGCGAGATGTTTGCCACGACTACGACCTGCAGCAGTCAACGCGATCGCTGTCGCCTTTTCACCTAAAGCATCTTCCATGCCAGTAATTGCTGACTTAAAACAGACAATACTACTGAAATCTCCTAGTGTTGAACGTAACATAAATAATCCTCTTGCAATTCAAGTTATATAGGTGTAAAAATTTTAGATTTTAGATTTTAGATTCCAATCCAAAACCCAAAATCTATGGCTCCAAAATTGGTTGACTTCTAAGCCAATAGGGGAGAAATTCTGCCAACAACCCGTTTAACTTCTAGAAATAGTACGCCTTGCTTGACAGCAGCACTGGCGAGAACTAACAAAACTGCCTCTGTACCACAGCCTACCAATACCCCATAACCTTTCTCACCTTCCACAACAATACGGTCAACATTACCGCGTGCTAGTTCGTGTCCGATGCGTTCGCCCAAGGAAAGCATAGATGCAGACATCGCAGCAGTACGCTCTTCATCCATTCCCGTAGAAAGTACAGAAGCTAGAGCGAAGCCATCAGGGCTGGCTAAAACTGCACCCTGAACCTCAGCGCTACTTGAGACAAAGTTTTGCAGTTCGTCCTGTAGCATAGAAACGTTAATCATGAATTTTTCCTCCAATATTGTCTGTGAAGTTGTTTTAATATTTCCTTGTGTTGTCGCTAACGGCGCTGGTTCCGTTGGCGTCAAATCTAATGTATTTGCAAGTTCAGTAGGTATTTCCTGAAATGCCCTTAAAATTTGCTTCATGAAATTTCCCAACGACATTATTCAGTGGCGTTTTGGTAGTATTTAGCAGCTGATTGAATGAGTTCAATCAGCGCTGCTGACACAGAAGTGCGATCGGTAGCATTAACTGTAATGATTTGCGGTCGAGAAAGCTGATCCACCAGCCCCAAGGCGATCGCCACATCTTCCTCTTCCCAAGCTTCTGGACAGTCGGTATGAGTCAGCCCGATCAGATATGGAATTTGCACCCGTTGGTTGATGAAGTTGAGAATTCGCCGTCCATAGCGCAAATGCTCTGGGCGGTGTGCATCTACTAGCAGGATATAGGCATGGGCTTTTGCAATCAAAATCTCCCACATAAACTCAAATCGGCTCTGTCCTGGTGTGCCATAAAGGTGCAGTGATTGATTTGGTGCAATGCTGAGTCGCCCAAAGTCGAACGCTACGGTGGTTTTTTCCTTTAGTTTCGCTATTTCATCTGTCGCTGTTTTGTCAGTATCCACCACTTCTATTTCACTGATTGTGCGAATCAAGCTTGTTTTCCCTGCTCCCACGCCTCCTGTGACTACTATGCGTAGGATTTCCATCTATACCTCCGCAATATTACTGTCATAAGCTTTTGCATTTTATGTAACAATTGCATACTGTATTCCGCACCCTGTAACAATACGCTTGCTGTTCAGATCATTTACCTACTGTCAAACTATGTGGAGACGTTCCGCCGGAACGTCTCTACAGGTGTAAAATCTCCCGTAACCCTACTTGAACCGTATTGCACCCTGAAATGGAATTATCGGTTTTTGCGATTTTACACCACTAATTAGTTACTTTACAAACTTAATAGCCTGACTCTGGACAATACGGGAACCGCTATAAGCCACGACCAAATCAGATGACAGCAGCAATTAACGACACAAAGTCATGCATCTGCATACATTTAATGAGATTTAGTTTACCCCTTACTCTTTAAAAACCCAACCAGATTTTGTAGAAATGAAGTACTTACCTTAAGGGTTTCTGGTTCTTTGGATTTTTGGAAGCTAAAACTAGGGGAATTTACTAAACTGCCATCTATTGAGTAATCATTCAGACTGGGGGTGGATGTCACTACGGGAACTTCTTCTACTAAAGCCGCAATCATCAACCGCAAAGCTGCTTGCTGGACTAAAGCTATTGGTTGATTGAGTTGATTCGCGATCGCATGAACAGAAACACTACCATTAGCAAACTCCCACACCTGCCACTCTAAAGGATGCAAGTGAAGCTGTGGTTTGTGAGGAGTCATACTTTTTATGGCAGAACCTGGGTCGGGAAGGACATCAGCCAGCAATTCCCAGTTTTTCAGTATTCTCAAAGCCATCAGCGCCACTTCCGTCGCCTTTAAGCTTAATCCTGTCATCTCACCCCAAGGCAAGGTTGCCTTACTATCCAGTTTAAATACACCTTTTTGGATTTCAAAAAGCTCGCGAATTTGCTGGAGTTGGCTGGCGAATAACAGGTTTAGCTGCTCCGCACTCAAAAATCCTTGAGTTTTTAAATGTAATCCCACAGGTGTGATGGATACTCCAGTAAAAAGTTTTTCTATGACTCCCTGCTTTGCCCAACCCCGTTTGATTATTTTGCCGATTAAATCTTGACCATTTAGACTACTGGTAGCCGCCACAATACGCCCTTGTTTAAACCAAATGTAGAAGTATTGGGATTTAGATTCAGGATCGTGAAGGTCTGGTAAAGTACAGACAGTTAAACAACCTGACTTTCGTCCTTGGTCAATTAATTGGAACAGTTCAGCTAAGGAAAAATCTGTAAAAGAACTAGATAGGCTCATTAGTTCAACGATTATTATACAAGCACTTTACACAAACTTGCACCCTCTTGATATTTGTCTTGTAGTGCAAATTTGATACTTGCACCACAACATCGCTACTTAAGCGCTTAGCTTTAGCATTATTCATCAGCATAAGTATACGATTAAATAATTAGAATAAGTAATTTTGCTGATAAATAAATCTAATGTTTGCTCTTTTTTGTTTATCTAGTATTATTTACTTAAATAATCCACTTGTATAAGTGATAAGTAATACGGTTTGATTAAATTAATTGCGTAATATTTATCTCGCATTAAACGGAAAATTTATCGGACTTAAACACCCTAAACAGGTTTCTCTGAGATTTCATGTCTGGTGGGAGTTTTAGGGTTGCACACTCAAGCTCCCTTGCCTGTGGAAGAAATTGAGTTGGGAGGTGATGTTTTTGTTTAGTTTATTGCTGTAAAGATTAAATTTATTTACAAAATGTAACAACTCCTTTTATACTACTAAAGAATGATTTTTTAACGATCGCTATTGACTATATTGTAGTATTAGTGTAGTATAATTTGCTGGGAGCTATAAGCTCGCACTCTATACAGTGTGCATCATGGCGAAATTCCAAGATATTATCAATTACTTTCGTCCATACTGGAAGCTGAGTATTTTCAGTATTGCAGCATCCAGTATTGAAGAGATTATTGATTTGGTTGTACCTTACGTGATCGGGCAGATTTTAAACATTTTGTCTGGTCAAGCGTTAGACAAACCACTTCAAAGGGCGATCGCAATCTTCGCAAACACCATCAATTACCCAGTAAATCAACCTCTATCTTTAGGTGTATTACTGGGTTTAATTTTTGTGGTCACCGTATTGAGAGCGCCGACTCAGCCTTGGTTAACCAGTTGGTTTCACTGGGATATAACCTTTAAGGCGCGTCGAGATCAGAGCCAAAAAGCTTTAGAAAAAATTCTCACCCTACCACTGGAATTTTATGACGAAAATAACCCAGGACGTATTGCTGGAAGAGTAGCCAGAGGGATCACCAACCACACTTTCACCTATCCCGAAATGGCTGGACAGTTGATTCCTAAATTTTTCCGGGTTTTGGGAATTTTTGTGTTTATCTGGTTTGTGGAGTGGCGGATTGCGATTTTATATCTGATTTCGTTTGTAGTTATCCTTGTCTTTACCTTAAAGAAGTTGCAGCAGCTCGTTTGGCACGATAACCGCTTGGACAAATACATGGAAGACACCGACAGTCGCACATCCGAAATCATCACCAACATCAAAACAGTCAAAGCATTTGCCACAGAAGCAAATGAACTGAAGCGGCAAAAGCGACGTTTAGCACGTGAGTTCACGGTGGTTGATTATCGCATCCACAAAGGTTATATCCAACTCGGTACTTGGCGGAGGACTGTCATTCAGTTATGCGTGTTTACGATCCTAGGTTTGACTTTAGCGGCGACATTAAATGGCAGGATTTCCCTAGGTCACTTTATCATGACATTAACTCTTTCTAGCATGGCTTATGCCGAGTTGGAACCTATCAGCCTCTTAGCAGAGACTTTTGCCCGTCGTTATCCTTCAATGCTGCGGTTTCACGAGTTCTTAAAACAGCCATCTGGAGTTGATTCAGTTGGACTTTTAGATGAGCAACACGAGCAAGAAACAGCACTACAAATTACTGGCAAAGTCGAGTTTTCTCACCTCAGTTTTGGGTATGACGCCAACCGCCGAGTTTTGCATGATATCAATTTACTGATTGAACCATATCAAACCGTGGCGTTAGTAGGGCGATCGGGTTCTGGTAAATCGACTTTAGTGAAGTTGATGTTGCGATACTTTGAACCCCAAGCAGGTCAAATTCTGATTGATGGTCAAGATATTCGCACCTTGGATGTAGGTAAGTATCGGCGAAGGTTAGCCATAGTTCACCAAGAGGTAGACGTTTTCAACGGTACCTTGCTGGATAACCTTAAATATGGGAAGACTAATGCCAGTTTTGAGCAAGTTGAGGAAGCCTGTAGAATAGCCAGACTTGATGAAGTCGTGCTGCACCTACCCAAGGGTTACTACACTGTGGTTGGTGAGAGAGGCGTCAGATTGTCTGGTGGACAGAGACAGCGCTTAGGAATTGCTAGGGCGTTGTTGGTAGAACCAGACGTGCTGATTTTTGACGAAGCCACCTCCAGTTTAGATTACGAGTCGGAGCGTTCAATTCAGTTGGCAATGCAATCTATTCTAGGAACCCGCACCACAATTATCGTTGCCCACCGTCTGAGTACAGTACGGGAAGCAGATAAGATAGTGGTTCTGGATGAGGGCAAGATTGTAGAAGTTGGTAGCCATGATGAACTTTTGCATCACCAGGGAATTTATCGCCGCTTGCACTCGTTGCAAGAAACAGGCGAACTCCTGAGTTAGGAGTAAGGGCGCGGAAACCGCGCCCCTACGGAATCTCAATTTTTTTGAAAAAAACTTTGCATTTCAAAAAAACTTGTGATACTATAGGCTCTAGTGGGTAACAAGGGTCGATGTCCGAGTGGTTAATGGAGGCGGACTGTAAATCCGCTGGCTTACGCCTACGCTAGTTCGAATCTAGCTCGGCCCACCATTTCAAGAGTGATGAGTTATGAGTGATGAATTAAAAATAACAACTCTTAACTCTTAACTCCTAACTATCAAGTATATTTTGCCCGTGTGGCTCAGTGGTAGAGCACACCCTTGGTAAGGGTGAGGTCACGAGTTCAATCCTCGTCACGGGCTTTTGAATTTTAGATTTACTAAAGCGGTGAAAGCCTTGATTTATAAGGGTTTGCCGCTTTTAGTTTTTTTAAGAGGCAATGGTAATGCTTCTTTACCAAGGTAATTTTGTCTATCTTTCGTGCTTTTTGGGTATCAAATGGGTATGATTCTTGCTTTTTGTCTATCGTTTGTCTATCATATTTTTGAATACATTATTTTGATAGACAAATGGTAGACAACTTACAATTTAGGAATCCTAAAGGTTCTGTCGGTATTGAGTCTTTTAGAGGACGGTTACGGCTTCACTTACCCCGTCAGCTGTTTAATGGACAAAACAAATACCTAACCCTTGGGTTAACTGACACTCCAGAAAATCGAAACCTAGCAGAACAGAAAGCGCATCAAATAGAACTAGACATCCAGGCTGGCGACTTCGATGAGACACTCGCTAAGTACAAGCCACAGAGACACTTATCCATAGTCAACCCAGAAGAACCACAGAAAGTATTAACAATTTCAGAACTGTGGGATAGATATATTGACTACAAACGCCAATCGTTAAAACCTAGAACCCTAGATAAATTAGCTGTACTTGAGAAACACATTAAACGTTGCCCTTACCAATCATTAGATGAAGCCATAAGGATTCGTCTTTCGCTGTTGCAACAAACAACCAATTCACAAGCCAAAGATGTACTCATGTACCTTTCATCAGCCTGTAAATGGGGAATTAAACACAGTCTAGTTACTTTTAATCCCTTTGATGGGATGTATAACGAACTTCCTAAGCACAAATGGCAAGATGATTCACAACCTAACGCTTTCAGCGAAGAAGAAAAGCAAAAGATAATCCAGGCTTTTAAAAACCACAAACCATCTAAAGGTATTGGTTACAGCCATTATGCACCCTTTGTTGAGTTTTTATTCCTGACTGGCTGTAGACCTTCAGAAGCAATTGGTCTTCAGTGGAAGCATATTATGCCCGATTGTTCTAGGATTACGTTTGAAGGCGCATTAGTACAGGTGGGCAACGGTGAAAGGGTGAGAGTTAATGGATCGAAAAATAATAAAAAGCGAGTTTTTAACTGCAATCAACAACTACAGCAATTACTTATAGAAATCAAGCCAGAAAATTCTGAGCCTGATTCATTAATATTTCCATCTCCAGAAGGATTATCAATCCATTACAGAAACTTTTCTCGTCGGGCTTGGGATAAAATTGTAGACCCATTAGTAGAACGCAAAACAACTCCTTACTCTTGTCGTGATACTTTCATATCTGAGCAAATAGCCAAAGGTGTACCTACTGCTGTAGTTGCCAAATGGTGTGATAATTCTGTAGAGATGATTGAACAAAAATATCTTGATTCTAATGTTTTAGAGCAACTGAAACCACTATAGTATTTTTACAAAAAAAAGGGAACAGGGAACAGGGAATATGAAACCAAAAAAACTACATAGGTGGGTTTAAAGCCCACTTTATAAGAAAGATGTTTTTCGAGACGCGTAGGCGCTTTGAAATTCTGCGTCCTTGCTTCAATCCCACGACGCCCATCCGTGGGATACACTGTTCCCTGTTAAGAGTTAAGAGTTCCCTCTGAATTAGTATAATTTGTTGCTGTGATCGCAAATCAAATGATTCATGCGATCGCCAACTGAGTCAGGCGCTTTAGAATGCGAAGCACATCATACAACTCATTTCCTGGATTTCGGATTTCAAACACTTTAGAAGTAGCATACTGTGGAATTTTTCCTTTAACCAGTTTGACAAAAGTGAAACTTCCACCTGTTGTAATCATGCCAAAACTAGGTCTATCTGGATCAGGGTTCCCTAACATATAAGCCAGAATTTGTGCTAATCCTCTTTCAATAGAATACTCAGCTTGTTTCGACTCAATGACCATAACCCAGAATTGGTCTTTCAGTATAAGTGTGTCAATTTTACCTTTGATAATAACTCCTTCATCCTCGTCAGAAATCTGTATTGATTCTTCAGCTTTGATGTATAAAGGAGCTAGGTAAAAATCTCCAATGAAAAGAATAGGGTCTACAATTGACATTCTCACCACACCTTCTAGCAGTGGTGGGTAGTTAAGGAGATTGAAATAACCTGTTTTTACTTTGTCTAAAAGTTGTTTATCTAAATCTGTAATTTCTAGCAAATCATCTTGCCATTCGCGGAAAAATTGCTCGTCCAAAACTAACTGGATACCAAAGTTATCGATTAAGTAACGTAAGTTGATATCTTTTGCCTGAATTGTTCGCACCATAATTATTGGGTAATTATATTAAGTCCTTCTGTTGATCTATTATAATAGTTAATCGCTAATCGCTAATTGCTAATAGCAATCTACAATTAGCAATTAGCAATTAGCACTATTCCAAATGAGTCGATGCCTGGATATCCATTTCATCAAGTACTTCTTCAATTGCATTACGAATCCAGTTGCGGTCGAATTCCTGTTGGGTATGCGCTTGAACTTCAATTTGAATCGTCATTTCGTTAGCTTTGTCTGACAAAGTTTGTAGCAACTCAAATATCTGGAAGATTTGAGACTTCTTGGCAAGCAAATTTAGTTTGTAGTACCGCGCTGGTTTTTTACCTTTGACAATATCTACTAAAATTGAGCTTTCGACGCTACTTGTCTTGGAATTATACTTAACAGTCTCTTTCTCTTCTTTTACCAGATTCCCTTTAGTGTCACTGTTACCCCAAGATTTGCTAGAATTCTCCACATCAGTTGAGTTTTCATCATTAGAGTCAGGCTTGGTCGTGTCAGCATCATCAGATGAAACAGTACGCAACAGACCGACTAACCAGGGTGATAATAGATAACCGCTGAGGTCTAATTCTTCGACTGGAATGACTTGCTCAAAGCTAATTAAACTGGTATTCTCAATAGTAGGGGTAGTATTGCCATGAATAGTTATTGAGGGAATATAGCCAACTAGTCCCCGTTCAATAGCTTTAATCACTGCCTTCTGAATTCCCGACACATCCAGCATTTTTGGTAAGGTGGGAAATCGGAAAAAGTAACTGACCAACTCCTCGGCTTTGATGTAGCCAGTTTCTGAGTTCTCTAAACTAGAATGCTGGACTAATTTAGCTGGTGTAATCGAGTCAAAAACATGGTTTTTCAAGGCATCTAGCACTCGGTCTTGAAGGTTCTGACTGGTGTTGAGTTGCGACTGCAAATCAATCATTTCTAGACGGATAGGATTATTGCCTTCTTGACAAGGTAACGGCAGCAAAATATATTCATAAAGACGGCGTAAGGCAGCATTGACTTCGCTTGCAGCATCTTTAGCCTTGCCGTTAAGTTCTTCTGTATCTTCAACTGTAAACTTATACTTGACTTTTTGCTCAAGCAGTGAGGCGATCGCCAGTGCAGTTCTAGCACCCTTGCGTGCTTTATCCATCTGCACTTTGTTACTCACAACAAAAGCGAGCGCATTCTTATATTCTCGTTTATCTTTACCACGTTGTTCTAGCCAATTTAGTGCTTCACCCGAGGTGACTTCAGGACTTTTTTCCGCCCAGTCAGGATTGAGATAAACAATGCTGAACTGGGGTACATGGTCGGCGATCGCCATTGAATCTTTGGGCCACAGCACTACTTTCCCACGACTATTTTGCAAAGACTTACTCAAATCGACTCTGATTTTCTCTAAAACATCATCAACCGCGATTTTTCCTTCTTCATCAGCAACTAATTTATTCAGATTCGGCTTAGTTTCAAACCGATAGCGTCGTCCAACATAATGGAGATACAACAGTTGTTCGCGCAAGTCGCTTAAAGTAGCTGTAATTGTGTTTCGGTCTAGTCCAGGTGCAAGACAAGCAGCAATCACTTCCTGTTCCACAACCCCCCGATCTTCACCATTTCGTACCCCAAAAGAATACAGCAAAATCCCTGAAGCCAGTCTGGTTCCAACTTTCAAGCTGGCGAGGGCTGGTGCATCTTGGGCAATCCGATTGTCTACAGCTTTTACCTTCGCCTTACGACCAATTAAGTCAGCAGCAATCACTGAACTGAAACGTTCTCGTTCTCCGACCTGGGAAAAAAACGCTCCCCTAACACCCTCATCGTCAAAAGGGATATTTCCAGGACCAATTAACGACGACCAAAAGTTGTGTCTCCTACAACCAACCCCATTGCATCAGAAACATAGACCAGAAACTCATCCATCAGCAGCAAAATAGACTTGTCGCCAAAAATTTTTCTCAGCAAATCGCTACCGGGAGCAATCCGTTGTTGATCCTCTGTTTCAACCAAAGCATAAGTTTCCGCCCCACCAATCTGCCAAGCCAAATATCCCCAAGGTGTGAGAATCTGGGGACCATTTTCTATTTGAATGCCCGTACTAGCGCTAATATTAGTCCCAATAAAAATAGCCACCTTCACCAACCCAGGATCTGGTAGTGTTGCCAATTCCGGAAACTGCAACTTATGGCGATTGGTAGCAATATGGTAAAGACTGACAAGAGAATGAGTTTTACCACCACCAAACGGGGTACGTAATTGCAGGACGCGATCGCCCGATTCTCCCCCCAATCCTCTAAGTACATCTTCCAGTAGTTTCCTCAATTCTTTAGTGAGATAAGTTGCAGCGAAAAATTCACGGGCATCACGATATACTCTAGGACAATTCGAGTCTTGGCGCACTACTGCACCCAAGCTTGCTGCGTAAACGGATGTATCCAGCCGACCTTCTAAAATATCTTGATGGGGAGTAACAATTTGAGTCCAAGGTTTAAGTTGATATGCGTTCATTGTTAGTTGTTGATTGTTGATTGTTGATTGGTTCGTAGTTGCGCTTCAGCGCACTCCTATCCCACCCGAAGAATTCCTATTTAATGAACCGCGTTCGACGAAGTCGTTGCCGAAGGCTAGACGCGAAGTACGCGAAGAGAAGAAGTAGGTAATCTTTTAGTGGTTCAAGAGTAATTGGTTCGTAGTTGCGCTTCAGCGCTAAAGCGCAACTACGAACCTTAGCTATTACTTAGAGTGAAAAGATTTTCTTCCACTAACCGTTTCCAAGAAGCCAGCAGAGTATCTATAGCCCGTTGCTCTTGTGTTCGATTGATTGCTACTTCTTGCCCAGTGTTGTTCAGGAGAGTACGTCCGGCTAGGGCTTGGGCGACGAGGCGCAATTGGTTGGCGTCAGGCATTGCTAAGGCTAGGAACATGGGAATATCTTGCGGTTTTTTGTCTGCTAGCCATAGCAGACGATGCAGGATGTCGATTAATGTAGGAGCAGTACTAGTAGCTTGGGGTTTGATGTTGGGGTTTTGTTGTTTTTCGGTTTTCTGAATGCCTAAATCTTCATAGGAACCTCTTTCGCTGTAGTCCCGCAGCTGCACTTGATTTTTGGTTTTCTTGACGAGTGCTAACTTGCCATTTGTCAACCCACTAGGACCATCCAGTTCAACCCCGACACCCCGCGCCAAGGTATTGGCTTCGTCAAATTCAACGATCGCATCCCCGTATTCGTAGCGTCCCAGAATGTAATACTGGGTGGGTTTATCGACAGCACTAACGCCGCGTTTGTCGCAGAATAATACTTCAGTCAGGATGGTTTCTAAGACTTCTTTTTGCACTTCGTCCAAGAAGGTTTGGGCATCTAGTTCTTCACCGTTGGGTAGTTCTACACGGTCAAATTGGGTGTAAGCTCGTAATCCAGCACCGATACAGGCAATAACTAAGTCAGCACCTGTAACGTCTTCTTCTATCAAGGTTTTGACACGTTCTTTGATTATTTCTGCTAGTTGGGGTTTGACTTCCATTGCGTAGTCGCCTACAGATGAACCTTCGCGTTTACGGGCAACGAGGAATATGCTGGAAGCTAGAGCAGCTGAATTCATAGCCCGCAATCTTCCTGCTCGTTCAGTATCAATGGGCCATGCTTCGGTAATGGTAAATCCTGCTCGTCTGAGTGAATCAATCAAAGTTACCCAGCCCGATGTAGTTTTGTGGGCATAGACCACAACCATCACCCCACCAAGTTTCAGCACTCTGTTGGCTTCACAGAATGCTCCATGCATCATGTCCTCATACGCCTTTGCTGCTTTGGCTTTATTTCCTCCATGCCGCGAGGGTTCCATGATGGCTTCATTCTTTTTAGGAGTTAATTGTCCAGAAAAATGCTCTGGATAGAGATGACCGATAGAACGTTTTAACCAGACATAAAAGAAATCAGAAAGATCGGCGTAGGGTACGGAATCAAAATAAGGTGGATCTGTAATGACTGCATCTATTAGACCTGCTGAATAAGGTAAATTTATTGCTGAACAGCGATTTACTGATGGAGATTTGTCAAAAGCACAAAGTTTTATAGTTGCTGATATAGCATCAATTCCAGCTTCATAATTTGCTCCTAGCGGATTAAAAGGAGCTGATTCGGCAAAATCCCAAACCATTGGTAGAGCTTGTCTAGCAAATGTATGTAAAGTTCCTCTACCGCCTGTATAATTCCAAGTGCAAAGAGTTGAACCAAAGTCGGCTGCTCGATTAATTGCACTGGCGAGATAAGTAGCGATCGCTTTCCCAAACTCCTCCTCATACCCTTGCTGCATCATTTCTTCATGCGCCAGCCTGACCCACTTCACAAACATCATCAGTGCTAGTAATTGCCTAGAAGTAAATAGTTTGCCGAAATTGTCTAAGCCGTAAAGATGTGTAAAAAAGGCTCTAGTGTCACCAGAGAAAATAGGTTCATTAGGAATCGTTAAATTTGTTTCTTTGCAAACTTGCTCTAACCTAAGTTTAATTGCAGCTTCGTCTGGGACGTAGTCCAGATATTTATCGCCGGATAAATAAGTCTTACCCTGAGAACCAGGAGTAGTGCAGACAATCGCCATCAATTGCTGATTAATTCTGCCAGCTTTTCCTTGTTCTTTGACAGAATCACTTTTAACTGTGGTGCCACAGTGACGACAGATAGAAGTACCGCGTGAACTACCTGCAGATGGGTCAAAGCCTAATCCTTTTTCTGTTGTGGCTTCGACGACTTCAAATTCAACTTGTTTCGTCTGGTAATTTGGGATAACTTTAAGCGCAACGTACTTATTTTTCTTCTTACACAGCCAAGTTTGACGAACGAGTGGTACTGATGCACCGCAGGCTGGGTTAGGACATTTAACTGTGCGCGTCCATAAATAGGCAACGGGCGTTAGATTGTTGGTTAAATTTAACTGTTTAGGTTTAGATTGAGGAAGTAATTCTATTTGCTCAAACTTTTCTGTTATGACTTCCCCAACTTTAATTAGTGGATAAAGGTCGCCAATTTCTGCCCGGACTTTCTCAATGACCCAATTACCCCACTTTTCCACCTCCTCAGCTAATTTCTTCCCGTACTTTTGAGGATAAACTAGGGTACAAAGTTCAATTATATGAGCTACCGGATTTAGTTCAACGGCATAAGTTTCACAGCCCAAACGCAACGCTTCTAAAGGTATAGCACCACCACCGGCGAACATATCCAAAACCTTCGGTGGCGGTACTTCACTTAGAGGAGTATCAGCTGGTAAATTCAGACGTTCCCGTTGGGCTTCTAAAATTTTCTTTCTCGCCCTCGCGATTGTATTTTCCCCTGCTTCCCATCGGCAGAGATCAATCATCGTTTTCTTTAAACAGGCGCGTTTCTGATAAGTTTCAGGTGCTGCCACCAGTGATGCGAATACCGCCGCCCGTGCTGCTACTAGTGGTCGTCTTGCCCACCATAAATGCAGCGTTGAAATGTGTCCTTTACGAATTGATTTCTCCCTAGCAGCTTGGGCAGAAATTTCCCGAATTGGAATAAAATCTTCAATTAAACGGCGGATTGGATTCATGCAGCTTTATAAACTATTATTTATTGCTGCTCTTATCTTTCCCGTTTTAATAGTTAAAATTACACTTCCATTTCAAAATTAACTAATTTTCTTATTAAGTAAGTCGGCACGAATAAATCATAGTTCGTAGTTGCGCTTCAGCGTGCTAAAGCGCAACTACAAGCCTTTCTCCTCAATTGTACAAGACTTTACATATATAGGAATCCTATTTGATTTTTGAAATATATGTAGGCACTGCCCACCAAACTTGGTAATGGTGGGCAGTGCCCACCCTACTAAATCATCTATTTTTCACGAATGATTTAAGATTGCTATATTAGCATTATTGTCACAGACCTACTTATAACAATATTCAAGCAGATTTAAACAAATCTACTAGTAATGTAGCAAATTCATGCTGAGTAGTCATAAATGAAATGTGATATTCTCATGAATGCTGCTAATAGCTAATGGCTAATAGTCATTCATGCA
>CAZZYE010000094.1:10585-13906 GCA_964658145.1 uncultured Stigonema sp. | reverse complement strand
TTAAAAATTAAAAATTAAAAATTTAGAAATAATTTTTAATTTCTCAGTTGGGTACAGGTTCCCCTGTTTTTAAACATGGAAAACAAAAAAGTGAGATATTCTATTTTTACACGCACTCTTTCCGCCACGCACAGCGAACGGCGCTACGCCATTTATTCGTGGGGTCTTGAATTTTGCATTTTTAATTTTTAATTTTAAAAAGGTTGGGTATAAACGACAGAAAAATACAGACCTTCTGCTTGTAAAGTTTGTAAAGAGCTATTGCGTAGCTTTGCATCAACTAGAGGAATGCCCCAGTCAAAACGGGCACTTAGCCTGTTGCTCTGCCACAGCAACCCTACTCCTACAGAGGAGAGGGTATTGGTGCTAGGATTGGGTCTACCAGAGCTACTCCAGCCAGCACCAAAATCAATAAAAGGAGTAATTTGCAGCACACCTCGTACTTCCGGTATGCGTACAATCGGATACCTAAATTCGGCAGAAGCCGTAAAGGCATTATCTGTTAACAGCAGGTCTTGACGATAGCCCCGGACTGTGCGTTGCCCTCCTAAACCAAACTGCTCTAAAGGCACTAAAGCCCTGTCAGCTAATTGAGCATCAGCACGGATTAACAGTAAGGTATCCGGAGCGAGAACCCGTGCCCACTGTCCTTGTCCTTGCCAGGAAAAAAACTGACTATCCGGTGGCTTCTGGTTAATGCTAGCATCGAACGCATCTATACCAAAGCTAAACTGCGATCGCGCGGCAAGCACTTGTTTGCTACTGCGCTTAGTCCAATCTTGAAAAAACCGTAGTATTGATAGGCGAGTGTTTCCGGCATTATCGGCGCCTGGTTCAGGAAATCCCACTCGTTCACCGGTCAGGGCTTTCAAATAGCCAATGTCACTTTCCCGACGAGTTGCAGTGAGTCCGAGGGCAAATTCTGCCGTGGGGGTTTGCACGACTGGTTGACGCAGTGTCAAAGCAAAGTCTTGTGCGGTGCCATTGATATCTAAAATATCGAACGGTTTTTCAGTAATATTGCTGGTTGTATAATTATAATTAAATCCTAGTGTCCCATTATGGGCATTAATAGGCAAGGTATAATTAACATTGACATCGTTACTACCATCGGTATTGGCATAGCCGATACTTAAACCATCTCCCAGTCCTAGCAAGTTAGCTTGGTTGAGTTGGATTTGCCGCTCAAAGCTACCTACACTGGGGATACGATTGTTGTCTAAGCTGATTTGGGCAGTGAATGTCTTTGCCTCCGCCACTCTGACATCTAACACATTGACACCGGGGGTTGACCCAGATGTAAGTTCCGCAGAGATATTTTGAATCAGGGGATTAAGTTGGAGTAGTTGCAGTGCTTTTAGCAATCTATCCACATTCAGGGGTTTGTGAGTGGCGATCGCTAAACGGCTGCGGACATAATTAGGGTTCAACCGCCGCAGACCTCTAACTTGGATACTTTCCAAGCTACCTTCCACTACCTGAATTTTGATGACACTTCCTACAACTTTGAAGGTTTGATTGGCAGGAATGTAAGCCCCGGAGGTTACGTAACCTTCTTGGCGGTAGAGTTGGGTAATTGCTTCAGAAGCCTGTAGCAATTCAGCAAAGGTAATCGGTTTATTAGTAAATTTTTCAGTTGCTTTAGCTAACTGTTTGGGGCTGAATACAGAGTTGCCAACCACATCAAAGCGAGAGACTGTGATAGTTCCGGGAAACTCACTAGGGGCTTCGGGAGTGGGAGGAGTTGAGGGAGGAGATGGAAATAACTTTTCTGGAGGTGGGAGGACAGGAGGTGTTTCGGGTACGATGGGGGGATTGTCTTGCTGGGGTCGGCGGAATATATCTGATGGTGTCTGAGTTTGGGTAATTTCAGTTACTGGCTGGAAAACCTGAGCAGTATTTAGCGTTTGTGCTGACAACGGTTGTTGGTGCAAGCTACTGACTAATGTCAGGGTCAGTGTGAGTAGGCTGGGCGATCGCCAGTGGTAATAGAGACTCAGGAACCTTTTATTTGCCATTACAAGTAGATGCACGAGAGTCAGATGGATAGAAAGTGCTAGGAGAGTGGGCTATGAGGGTGACTTCACCTTTGCCGTTGAATACCCAACCAGTAGCAGGTACGATTTCTAGAGCCTTTGGGTGAGAGCGGATTGGGACTGACACTCTAAGATTTTCCCCATTGCTGATGTTTGTTAACCGAGTATCAGACCACACTACATCGCTACTTAGGGGTTCGTCTGGGCTAGGGGGCAATCCTCCCCGTCCGGTGACGGTGAAGCTATTGCCCGTTGTCCCATCTCCTGCTGGACAGCCAGAGGCAATCTTCTGCGAGGGATCAACAACCTGTACAGGTAAGACAAATACACCACGACTAGGGTCAACATCTGGCGTGTTGATAGTTACGATACCTTGTGGTCCTTGGTCAGAACTGGCAGTGATGTCACTAAGTAGGGTATCTGGCGGTGGACTGATTTGGAAGCCAAATACACCAGAGGTTTTGATGTTCACAGTACCGCCTTTGCCTTTGAAAGCATTGGCTCTGATGTGGCTATCTTCTTCTGGAACGGCGACGATGAAGCCCGAAGAGGCATCGATAGTAATTTTGCCGCCATCGCCACGAGTACCAGGAGTACCCGCAGTGGTGGTGATTTCGCTGCCACGACGCAAGAGTAACAAGTCTTGGACTATTAAGTTGATGTCCCCACCCTGACCCAAACTACTTGTAGCTGTGAGGGTTGCTTTATTGTCTAAGTTGATAGAGCGAGAACGGACTTCTATGTTTCCAGCAGTTCCCTGTCCCAAGCTGTTAGCATTCAGTTGCGCATCATTCAAAGAAAGTGAACTTGTATTGATGCTGACGTCACCGCCGTTGCCCGTTGCTCCTGATTCCACTCTGCTGAATACAGCTCCCCCACGATCAAAGGAAATCCCATCCCGAGCCGTAATGGTGATGTTGCCTGCATTCCCTTGTCCAAAACTGCTGGCATATAGTTGAGCAGCATTAGTCAGAGACAGTGTGCCTGTATTGATACTGATGTTACCGCCCTTACCCACGGCTGGGGATTCCAAACTACTGAATGCAGCTGACCCATTTAAGAAAATCCCATCCCGAGCCGTAATGCTGATGTTACCTGCATCCCCTCGTGCAAAACTGCTGGTTGATAGTTGAGCAGCATTAGCCAGAGACAGTGAACCTGTATTGATGCTGACGTCACCGCCGTTGCCCATGGCTCCTGATTCCACTTTACTGAATACAGCTCCCCCACGATCAAAGGAAATCCCATCCCGAGCCGTAATGGTGATGTTGCCTGCATTCCCTTG
>CAZZYE010000094.1:4669-10485 GCA_964658145.1 uncultured Stigonema sp. | reverse complement strand
GATGTTGCCTGCATTCCCTTGTCCAAAACTGCTGGCATATAGTTGAGCAGCATTAGTCAGAGACAGTGTGCCTGTATTGATACTGATGTTACCGCCCTTACCCACGGCTGGGGATTCCAAACTACTGAATGCAGCTGACCCATTTAAGAAAATCCCATCCCGAGCCGTAATGGTGATGTTACCTGCATTCCCTCGTCCACTAGTGCTGGTAGATAGTTCAGCATTAGTCAGAGACAGTGTGCCTGTATTTATACTGATGTTACCTGCATCCCCTTGTCGTCCACGATTGCTGGTAGATAGTTGAGCATCATTGGCGAGAGACAGTGAACCTGTATTGATGCTGACGTCACCGCCGTTGCCCGTCGCGCCTGATTCCACTTTGCTGAATACAGCTCCCCCACGATCAAAGGAAATCCCATCCCGAGCCGTAATGGTGATGTTGCCTGCATTCCCTTGTCCAAAACTGCTGGCATATAGTTGAGCAGCATTAATCAGAGACAGTGAACCTGTGGTAACCTTGATGTCGCCTGCCTTTCCGGTTGCCCCAGATGGTACTGTATTTGCAATGAAGCCTCCATCCAGATTGACTGCTGCAAGTGCATTCACTTCAATATTTCCTGCCTGACTTTGTGCCGACCCCATGCCTGACGCCATCCCTGCCTGTAGTCCGCTTCCTCCTACAAGCTCTAGGGTACGGGCATTGAGCGCAATACTGCCACCATTTTCAGCATGCACATCCACAATAGCACCATTGGTAAGTGACACATCACCTCGCGCCACCCCATCAGGAAAACTTAGACTCAGATTATTGCTATTCACTTGCAGCCCAACCGTTCCTGTACCCGCCAATCCTCCCAATTCCACTCGACCACCAAAGGCATTCAATCTTCCGCCATTCATGTTGATGTCGCCGCCTACTAGCAGCAAACTCTGACCATCTGGAACACTTAGACTGGCTACTGAGTTATTTTGAATCGATGCCGCAGCGATTTGATTAAACAGCAATGCAGAAGGGTTTACCGTGAGCAAGGGTGAAGGAGCATTAGGAACAGACGCGCTGAAAAAGCCCTGAGTGCCAAATTGGATGGCATTAGCTGTTGTCCCTACAAAGGAACCACCCACATTCAAAGAGGCATTGGGTCCAAAGATAATCCCATTGGGATTAAGCAAAAATAAATTAGCTGTTCCATTTGCCCGCAGAATACCATCAATATTAGATGGAGACAAACCTGTTACCCGACTAATAATGTTCTGCACACTTAGGGAATTGTTGAAAAAAGCCTGTCCATTGGTGGGTACAGAGAATTGACTGAAGCTGTGGAACAGATTGGAACCGACTTGAGTCCCACCCGTAATTGTGAAGTTATTGCCTACGGATGTAACGGTAGAGTTAAGCGGTAGGGTGGCATCAGGTACTACTTGTTGGGCTAGGGCGGCAGTAGATGCCGATGCGATCGCTTCAAACAAGCCCAAAAGCACCACTAGCCCCAACCAATAGCATCCTTGTTTCCTGCTTTGAGTCATTGAGAGTTATGTCTCCCTACGATATTTCTGTCATCTGAACTTATGACCTGAAGTTGAGCAAATTCCCACTAGGACTGATAGAGATAATACTTACGATATATTCCCAGAAACTCGCCACTTTTTGCCACTACCTAAAAAAAATACTCCTTTAGGAGGAGGAACCTCTACTCAATATTTAACTGATATTAAGGTTTAAGAAAGCATTCGTCACAGGCAGCTATGTATCCCCATAAATAAATTTAGGGGATTTAACTTGGACGCCTTTTTCCCTTGCACTACGCGTCTCGGAAAAAATTCTTTGATCTTTTTCATAAATAAATCGCGCAGCGTTGCGAGCGAAGCGCGGCAATCTACTTGCTCTAAACCCAGTGGCATCGGGCAGATCAAAAATCTTTCTTCCCTTCTGACGAATGACGAATGCCCTCTACCTGCCCTAAACCGTGAAACAGGAAAATCACTCAGCGTCTGACTGAGTTTACGTGGGTTGGGAAAAGGTGATACATGGTATCTTGAGGGGCAAGACGAGTAGCTGTGTTATGGTCTGCCATTGCTTTTAAGTGATCCCCAATTTCATAGTAAAGCTGACTACGCCAAAGGTAGAAGAGGGCATTGTCAGGATGGAGATTAATAGCCTGGGTGTAATCCTCAAGTGCTCCAAGCCGATCTTCTAAATTTCTGCGGCGAAAGTTAGCCCTTTCGGTGTAAAGGTTAGCCTCGTGGGGATGAACACGAACTGCATGATTTAATTGAGTGATCGCTCTTTGAACATCTCCTTGTCGAAAGGAGGTATGAGCTTGTTCAATGTATGCAGCAGGAGCAATCTGTTTATTACTAGATGTGGTATCTTCAATAGCAATAGATCCTGTATGCTGATTTGCCATCTTTGAAGAAGGCTTGCCCACATTAGGCGCTTTACATAATACACTGACCGTAGTGCCCAAGGCTAAGATAACTCCTACTGCAATCAGTATTGCCGCAAAATCATCACCGCCACTGCTACTGGAGTCTTGAAAGGTGAATTCTTTTTTGAGAGAATTTTCTACTACTTGAGTGGCTTGTGCAGACTGGAGAAAACCTGTCCCTGCTAGTCCTGTAATTATTAGCAGTGGTGAGGTAGCAAGGATTTTTTTCTTCATAATGTTTAGTTAACTCTACTACACAGCCTTCTAAGTTGCAAATAACCAGGAACATAACTAAAACTTATTGCTAGGAGTGAAAAAAATTGTTTAGCACCATTAAACTTGATTTTTCACGCTTGCTGTTTGGAGCAACGGTTGTTACTGTATCTAATCTTCTCAGAATCGCTCAGATTTGACTTCTGTAAATCGAACTATTCCGAAGGAAAAATTATGACTCTATTTTAAATGGACTCTACCACCATTAGCCAGGTAGTAAGAGCAGTATAATCACTGGCAGCAAGCATATTACCTCTTAGTGACACAGCCACATTGTAAGGGCGGGGTTACCCCGCCCCTACTAAGCTGACAAGTTTTCCGGTTCACATAATCTTTAAACATCCCTTATACAATTCAATCCTCCAGAAACTCAAGAAATTTCGGACAATAGTAAATTAAGTCGAACATTATACGACTAACTCAAATTCTGATTGGAGAATATGACTCAAACCTTCCTAGAACGCTTGCACAGTCCAGATCGCCCAGTTATAGTCTTCGATGGTGCGATGGGAACCAACCTGCAAAGGCAAAACCTGACCGCAGAAGACTTTGGTGGTCCTCAGTACGAAGGTTGCAACGAATACCTCGTACACACTAATCCAGAAGCGGTAGCGAAGGTTCACCGGGACTTTCTCGCCGCTGGTGCAGATGTGATTGAGACTGATACCTTTGGCGCTATGTCAATTGTCTTGGCAGAATACGATTTAGCAGACAAGGCATACTATCTCAACAAAACAGCAGCAGAACTGGCAAAACGCGTTGCTGCTGAATTTTCCACCCCAGAAAAACCCCGGTTTGTAGCTGGTTCAATCGGACCAACGACTAAACTACCTACCTTGGGACATATTGACTTTGACACCATGAAAGCTACTTTTGCTGAACAAGCAGAAGCGCTGTTTGATGGTGGTGTGGATTTATTCATTGTCGAGACTTGCCAAGATGTGCTGCAAATTAAAGCCGCGCTGAATGGTATTGAAGAAGTCTTTGCCAAGAAAGGTGAACGGCGTCCGCTGATGGTATCAGTGACAATGGAACCTATGGGGACGATGCTGGTAGGGACAGAAATCAGCGCTGTGCTCACAATCTTGGCATCTTACCCAATTGACATTCTCGGTCTGAACTGTGCTACAGGTCCAGACTTAATGAAACCACATATCAAGTATCTTTCCGAGCATTCTCGTTTCGTAGTTTCCTGTATTCCCAACGCGGGTTTACCAGAAAACGTCGGTGGTCAAGCACATTACCGCCTTACACCAGTGGAATTACGGATGGCGTTAATGCACTTTGTTGAAGATTTGGGTGTCCAAGTGATTGGGGGTTGCTGTGGGACAAGTCCAGAACACATTCAACAATTAGCAGAAATTGCCAAAGAACTGAAGCCAAAAGTTAGACAACCGGAGGTCGAACCAGCAGCAGCGTCAATTTATAGTACTCAGCCTTACGATCAAGACAACTCTTTCCTAATTGTAGGTGAACGTCTGAACGCCAGTGGTTCTAAGAAATGCCGCGATTTGCTGAATGCGGAAGATTGGGATGGACTAGTATCAATGGCGAAAGCGCAAGTCAAGGAAGGCGCACACATCCTGGATGTGAACGTGGATTATGTAGGGCGTGACGGTGTGCGGGATATGCACGAATTGGCTTCACGTCTAGTAAATAATGTTACACTGCCTCTGATGCTTGACTCTACCGAATGGGAAAAGATGGAGGCGGGTTTAAAGGTGGCTGGTGGTAAGTGCCTGCTGAATTCTACCAATTACGAAGACGGAGAGCCACGTTTTTTGAAAGTGTTGGAATTGGCGAAGAAGTATGGCGCAGGTGTCGTCATTGGCACAATTGATGAAGATGGGATGGCGCGGACTGCTGAGAAAAAGTTTGCGATCGCCCAACGTGCCTATCGTCAAGCTGTAGAATACGGCATCGCCCCGTATGAAATCTTTTTCGATACCCTTGCTTTGCCAGTTTCTACGGGTATTGAAGAAGACCGAGAAAACGGCAAAGGTACAATTGAATCCATCCGTCGCATTCGCCAAGAATTGCCGGGTTGTCATGTGATTTTGGGTGTTTCCAACATTTCCTTTGGTTTAAACCCAGCATCGCGGATAGTGCTGAACTCGATGTTTTTACACGAAGCAATGAAAGCTGGGATGGATGCGGCAATTGTTAGTGCTAGTAAGATTCTACCATTGGCACGGATTGAAGAACGACATCAAGAAGTCTGTCGCCAATTGATTTATGATGAACGGAAATTTGAGGGAGATGTCTGCGTTTACGATCCTTTAACTGAACTGACGACACTGTTTGAAGGGGTGACAACAAAGCGCGATCGCACAGGTGACGAAAGTCTACCTGTAGAAGAACGCCTTAAGCGCCACATTATAGATGGCGAACGCATTGGTTTAGAGGAACAACTGACAAAAGCGCTACAAACATATCCTCCTCTGCATATTATCAACACCTTCTTGCTGGATGGCATGAAAGTGGTGGGTGAATTGTTCGGTTCTGGGCAAATGCAGCTACCCTTCGTATTACAATCAGCGGAAACCATGAAAACAGCGGTGGCTTATCTCGAACCGTTCATGGAAAAGTCAGAGTCAGGGAACAATGCCAAGGGAAAAGTGGTCATTGCCACAGTTAAAGGTGATGTTCACGACATTGGTAAAAATCTGGTGGATATCATCTTGTCCAACAACGGCTACAAGGTGGTTAACTTAGGAATTAAGCAGCCAGTGGAAAACATTATTCAGGCTTACGAACAGCACAAAGTTGATTGTATTGCCATGAGTGGTTTGCTGGTAAAGTCTACCGCTTTTATGAAAGAGAACTTGGAGATTTTCAATGAAAAGGGTATTACTGTCCCTGTGATTTTAGGCGGTGCGGCGCTGACTCCGAAGTTTGTTTATGAAGATTGCCAAAATACCTATAAAGGTAAGGTGGTTTATGGCAAGGATGCGTTTTCTGACTTGCACTTCATGGATAAATTAATGCCAGCGAAGGCTGCTAGCCAGTGGGATGATTTACGGGGCTTCTTGGCAACGGATGAGGTAACGGATGTAACGGATAATTTGACTGTGGGACTTACAGATCAAGCGTCCGCGACAGAATCCCCAAGATCGG
>CAZZYE010000094.1:0-4659 GCA_964658145.1 uncultured Stigonema sp. | reverse complement strand
CCACTCCCCACTCCCCATAGAAGTTGATGCAAGGCGTTCGGAAGCTGTGGCTGTGGATATTGAACGTCCGACTCCACCTTTCTGGGGAACGAAGTTGTTTGAGAGGGGTGAGATTCCGATAGAGGAAGTATTCTGGTATTTGGATTTACAGGCTTTGATTGCAGGACAGTGGCAGTTCCGTAAGCCGAAGGAGCAATCTAAGGAGGAATATCAGGCTTTCTTGGATGAGAAGGTGTATCCGATTTTGGCGGAGTGGAAGCAGCGGGTTATTGAGGAGAATTTGCTGCATCCACAGGCTGTTTATGGGTATTTTCCTTGTCAGGCTGAGGGGAATTCGTTGTATGTTTATGATTGGAACCGCCAAGACGCGAAGGACGCCAAGGAGATAGCTAAGTTTGAGTTTCCGAGGCAAAGGTCGTTGAGGAGGCTGTGTATTGCTGATTTCTTTGCGCCTAAGGAGTCGGGGATTATTGATGTGTTCCCAATGCAGGCGGTGACTGTGGGGGATATTGCTACGGAGTTTGCTCAAAAGCTGTTTGCTGATAATCGATACAAGGATTATCTGTATTTCCACGGTTTGGCGGTGCAGGTGGCGGAAGCGATTTCTGAGTGGACGCATGCTCGCATTCGTCGGGAGTTGGGCTTTGCGGCTGAGGAACCGGATAATATTCGGGATATTTTGGCACAGCGTTATCGTGGTTCGCGGTACAGTTTTGGGTATCCGGCTTGTCCGAATATGCAGGATCAGTATAAGTTGCTGGATTTGTTGGGGAGCGATCGCATTAACTTATATATGGATGAAAGTGAGCAGCTTTATCCTGAACAGTCAACGACGGCGATTGTTACTTATCACCCAGTAGCTAAGTACTTTAGCGCTTAATCGTAAATCTTTGGTTTGTCCGATAACCCGCCCTGCAACCAATTGCAGGGCTAACAGCATTAAGTCCACTCAAGTGGACTCAAGGCTATTCCTAGTAATTAAGTTAGTAGGGTGGGCAGTGCCCACCACAATAATGCGATTTTTTCTTGGCGTTTTGGCATAAAATTTAAAATAAAAACATTGCCTAAATCTAAACATCTATAGAAACAGAGTCGTAGGAAAAAGAGTATGCAAGCTTACAAACTTAAGGGTAACGTTAATACAGCAGGTAACTTAGTGATTACTGAATCAGTTAAGATGCCATCCGGAGATGTGGAAGTGATTGTTTTACTGGTAGATCAAACAGTTACCAATTCAAAGGTTACAGAAACAGAGTCACAAGCACAGATACCCAAAAGACAAACAAAAATCAAAGCTTTACAAAACTGGTTTGAAAAAACCCAACCAGCATCTGCTGATTTTGACCCAGACCAAGCAAAATGGGAATATTTGAAGGAGAAACATAACCTGTGAAAGTCTTGCTAGACACCAATGTAATTGTGGATGTTGCTCTGGAACGTCAGCCCTATTTCAGTGATAGCGAGACGGTTTTATCATTTGTTGAACTCGGACAAATGGAAGGCTATATTTCAGCATCAACCTTTAGTGACCTTTACTACATTATCCGTAAAGAAAAAGGTCGAAATTTAGCCCTTGAGTTCTTGAGGGAAATTGCTACCTTCTGTCAAGTTGCCACAGTAGATCGGGCTGTTATTTCAATAGCCCTGACTGCTAATTTTAGAGACTTTGAAGATGCCATCCAACACAGTACGGCTGTAGTTAATCACTTGGACGCCATTGTTACCCGCAATCCACAAGATTTCCCAGTGGTGACGCCTCGAATTATTACTCCCACTCTACTAGTTCAAGAGTTAAGTAATTCTTAGTAATTTAAAATCCAATCGGGATAGGAGTATCTTCATCAACTAGCAGTCTGAGACTCAACGTTAACTCCTCGCTGTTCCAGACGGTAACGTTCCTCATCCGCTTCCATCTTTATGAGTTCTTGGTTCGCTTCGCTTTCTTCAGATGATTTCATGGATAGCAGCGATAGGTAAAGCGAAATTCTCTGCTGCTTCTTCAGGGGAAAGGTGATTCAGTTGCATATCTTGCCAAACCGTGTTCGCCAACATACGCCGACCTTTCACGTATAATTGGCGCCGCCAAGGATGTGGACGCGATACTAAATACTGCCTAGTTGACTGTGGTGCTGGTTCTAGTTCAGGAACGACCAAATGAATTTGTTCTTTTGGTGTAACCAGTCGGATTTGATAGCCTTGTTGCAGATAATTATGAAGGATGGTCATTACAGAAATTGATCGCAGAATTGTTTCTTTGGTCGTTGTTACTCCCATCGCTACTCGCAGCCATTCAATCTGTGCCTCTTGTTCGGGTGAAACATTGAAGTTTTGCCGTTTTGTTTCTCCGGCTTGATTCATAGGAGTCGCTCATCTGCGTGAGTATTATATAAGTATAGCTTACTTATCCGGGAGCGCAGAAATTTGCGGTGATGAGGGTTTTTGCGGCAAACTCAACGAATACACCAAACATCCTGGTAGTGCTTCCTTAAGATAGTGAACCAGAACGTCAACTCATTTCTACAAATTCCCCAGGAAGCGCGTAGACGCGGAGCAGCTTGCCGTAAGGCATCGCAGTTGGCTTAAAATCATCGGCAATTTCTCATTTATATCTATTGCAGTACAATGGCATTTGTCAGTCAATTTCTCCGCTACAACCAAGCAAATACTTCATCAACGCACAGAGTCGAAATGTGGTAACTGGAAAAACAGAACACTATTAATAGTATTAAATAAAACATCGGATTGCTATAGTGACCCATTCTAGTATTAACAGCGCACTCTATAAGCAGGGGTGGAAGCCCCGTGAATGCTTCGGCAACAGTTACATAAGGTTTAGTGAATATGCCTGGAATTGCGCTGTGCGTATGGTATGGTAGCTGGATTTTACTGAAACCTCGTCTGCTTCCTAAAAAGAATAAGCGTTGCCGCAACTGTGGTGTTCTATAGTCTGCTGCTAGTAGCACACCTGTAGTGACTTCATAGTCAAGCGACTCCATACGTTTTATGATCTCTTTAAAGAGGTTGCAACCCAGAAGCTTCTCTCACAGTGAAGAACTGTGTCATACCAGTAAGACAGTCAGATCCTCAGATGTCACACTTGTCAATACCCCCTGACCTGAATCCTGACGATCAATTCAAATCTAGAAAGAATAGAGCAAACATTCTGCTCATCAAAACCTCTATATTGATTTAAGCATGGAAAGACAGCAGGAAGATGACCTAATGGAGCATCTAAACTGAAGTTTAGTTTATGGTGGGGTATCCATAAATAATCTTTACGCCTTTTAACACCCCATCCCACACGAGTACCAAAATCTTGGAAATCTTTATGCACTTCTTGCCAGATATTTTCCTGTACACTAAACCCAAAGTGACCTTTGCTGTAAATAACCCAAAGTTTGTTGATAATGTAAAGATTTCCAGAGCCACCCCCAACTCCTTTTTGAAAATCACCTTGTTTAATTTGGCCACTTAACTTCAGCATGACCCTTCTTGTTTCGTGATTAGCCTCTCTCCATTTTCCATCTGCTAGTAAACGTCTCAGTCTTTGATATATTCCAATAGGTTCCAATCTTTTTAGGAAGTCTACCTCTTTTGGAAAAAATTCTGGGTTAAATTTCGAGAAAACAGACCAAACAAGCCATGCCGAAAAAACTCTAGATTGAGTAACGCACGGGAAAAGAACAGGAAGATGACCTCTAGGTGCATTTAAATTAAAGGTTATTTTTACCTTCGATATCCACTGAAAATTATCCCACTCACCATAATATCCCCATCCCACAGAATCACCAAATTCATGCCAATCTTCTTGCACGTTTTGCCAAATACGCTTTTGAACACTAAAGCCAAAATTATCGTGGCTATAGATACGCCACAGTCTATCGATAGTGTCAAGGTCTTGGCTGGGAAATCGTTCAATATCTTCTTCTTGAAAAAAGCCTTCTTGACTTCGACCCGCTACCTTGAGCATAACTATCCTAGTTTCTTCGTTAGCTTTTCTCCATTTCCCATCTGCTAATAATTTTTTTAGTTTCTCGTATATTCCTAGTGTTTCTTCCTCTTCCTGTTCACATTTATAAATTGAGCATAAAAAACTTGCCACACTCCCACCTTGACTTGCTACTTTCACTGGCAGATGTCCTAATGGTGCATTGAGAGAAAAGTTAAGGGAAGAAGATAGTAAGCAGCCATTGATTACACGCCAGCCTACTGTCTCACAAAAACATGCAGAAATTTTATTACTATGAAATTCACCTAATTTACTGTTCTCTTCTTGCCAAATACGCTTTTGAACACTGAAACCAAAACGCCCATTACTATATTCGTTCCAAAGTTTGTCAATAGTATTAAATTCTGTATAAGGAACAGTTTTTACATATTCTGAACTCATTTCATATACTTGTCCAGATAATTGAAACATGAGGTTTGCTGTTTCATTATCGGCTTCTTCCCATTTGCGCTGTGCGAGAAAATTACCTAATTTTTTATATATTCCTAAATAGTTCAAACCAGTGGCAATGACTGTAATTCTCACCTCATTTTGGAGTGTGTCATCAATTGTTGCCCCAAAAGAAATACTAGCTTTTGGATCAACAACTTTATATATTCAGGACTTACGCAACTGGCACAAGCAATGGCGCGGCGTAGCCGCGTCGAGCG
>CAZZYE010000093.1:0-13914 GCA_964658145.1 uncultured Stigonema sp. | reverse complement strand
GTTATTAGCATGATATTTGCTTACTTAGTTAATTTATAACTTTAGATTGATGCACATGCCAACATCTATAATATGGTGGATATCTTTGTAAATACTGAGTTGTTCACATTTGTCAGCGAGGCAAAGAGGAGCTTCCACATTGTTGAAAATGTCATGAAAAGATAATATATAAATAAATATACTTAATATAGCAGCAGATTAAATTGTTTAAAAATGTGTATGTATGCGTTTGTCTTTTACTTTTTGAATCAGGCAATTTGCCAGAATATGTGCGCTCAAGGGGCTAAAGTATACGAAATTTTCCGAAAATCTTTAGTATAGTAAATTACTATGTATGTTTTTATTGTAACTAAAATTTATAAATCGAGATAATTACGGATATATTTTTATCCGGAAACAATAAATAATGATTGAAGAAATAAAGTTTTGAATAACCAAAAATACACTTAAACACCACAAACAATAAGTAGGTAGCCGCAAATCACATTAATTATGGAAATAAATTTTAAGTAGGGTGTGTTAGCGAAGCGTAACGCACCAAATTCCATTATGCTGCGTTACGGCATGAGCAATATCTCACCCTAAATAGACAATACAATTGTTTATGTACATCTATTTTTCATCGCTTATTTACTTAACATAATAATTTTATACTAGCGCTGTATAAGGCGTGGTGTAGTTATTTGTGTCAAAAATACAATGATTTAAATATTGGGTGCTAAAAATGAAAGAAGTCCTTGCATTCATTGAAAAGAAGAAGCAAGAATTCGCCCAGTTGCGGTTGTTTGAGTATCTGCAAGATAAGAGCATAGACCCAAAACAAAGGCTTGCTTGGGCACCCTGCGCAACTCCTTTCGCAATGGGTTTTGGGCATTTGAACAGATACGATCTGCGAAAAGAGCCAACTGATGACCCAATTCAGGAATTAATCAATAGGCACTCTTATGAAGATGACCATCACTGGGAGTGGTTTCTAGAAGACCTTGAGGCACTAGGGTTGAACCATTCAATGAAGTTCAGTGATGCCATGAAATTTGTTTGGGGTGACGAAACGTATAAAACATGGCTGGTTTGCCATCAAATCGCGCTATATACGTTTCAAGCAGAACCTATGGTCGTGCTAGTAGCAGTTGAGGCGATAGAGGCTACAGGGAATGTTATTTTAGCTCTGACTGCACAAGTAGCACAAGAACTTCAACAAATTACTAATCAAAGCTATCGCTATTTCGGTCAGCATCATTTTTGTGTCGAAACTGGTCATACTACAGGAACCGATGAGGTAGAGCAATTTCTTGAAAGAATACAACTAACAGCAGAGCAAAAATCTAAAGCTTTTGAGGTAGTAGAGAAAGTATTTGAAGTTTTCACGGAAGCCATTAATGAGATGATGGCGTATGCAGAAAAGCACCCTATTGAAGTGCAACTGTTGAAAGCCGCATAAATAACTAAAGTCAATTTATCTGTGTTCCTAAAACTGTAGGGGCGCTGAATCACTAAGCTCCTACATACTTTGTTATTGCTGGTTAATAGAAAGTATTTCAAAAATATCTGGTTTCATAGAGTTAAAGCAATGGATATAGCAGTATTTGAATACTTGATTATTGGTGCAGGTCCTGCTGGTTTACAGCTAGGCTATTTTCTAGAGAAAGCTAAGCGTAATTACTTGATTATAGAAGCTGGTGCGACTGTCGGTACTTTCTACAAAAATTTTCCCAGACATAAAAAATTAATTTCAATTAATAAGATTTACACAGGGTATAATGACCCGGAAATTAACCTCAGATGGGATTGGAATTCTCTACTGAGTGATAGTGAAGAAATGCGGTTTAAGAATTACAGTCGTCAGTATTTGCCGCATACAGATGATCTTGTGAGATATCTAGGTGATTTTGCCACTCACTTTAATCTCAAAGTTAAATACAATTGCCGAGTTGTCAGGATTGCCAAAAACGACAAATTCATGGTGACAGACAGCAACGGCAATGTTTATTCTACAAGACGTTTAATCGTTGCTACGGGTTGTTCCAAAGCATACATTCCACCAATACCTGGGATTGAATTGGTAGAAAACTACACGGATGTATCCGTAAATCCTGAAGATTTCGCGAATCAAAGGGTATTGATCATCGGTAAAGGCAATTCTGGCTTTGAAATTGCTGACAATCTACTCGCAACAACATCACTTATCCATATAGTCAGTCCCAATCCAGTCTCAATGGCATGGAAGACCAAATATGTAGGTCATTTGCGAGCAATCAACAACAACTTGCTAGACACATATCAATTGAAATCACAGAATGTAATACTGGACGCTACTATAGAAAAAATAGAGCGCCAAGACGGTAAGTTTGTAGTGTCCTTTGCCTACAGTCACGCTGACAGAGAATTAGAAAACTTGGTTTACGATCGCGTAATCTTGTGTACTGGATTCCGCTTTGATGATTCTATCTTTGACGAATCATGTAAACCAGAGCTAACTATCAACGATCGCTTTCCGGCACAGACAAGTGAATGGGGATCGACTAATGTCAAGGACTTATATTTTGTCGGGGTGCTGATGCACATGCGGGATTATAAGAAGAAGCAATCCGGCTTTATTCATGGTTTTCGTTACAATATCCGCGCACTGCACCGCATATTAGAGCATAAGTACCACAATCAGGAGTTACCCTGTCAGCTAATTGATTCCACCCCCGAAAGTTTAACGGAGGCTGTTATCAGAAGGGTGAATCTAAGCTCAGCATTGTGGCAGCAAACGGGCTTTCTGTGTGATCTGATTGTCGTCCCAAAGGATAGCAAAGCAGCACGGTACTACGAAGATATGCCAACTGACTACATTCATGACAGCGATCTAGGTCAGCATGACCACTACTATACTGTGACGTTAGAGTTTGGACTCGATATTATATCCGCAAGTCCAGATCCCTTTGCAGTTGAGCGCATTCATAAATATGATGTTGAACGAGCCGACCTCAGTGCTGGTATCCACCCGATCATTCGGTACTTTTGTGGAAATATTCTGATTGCAGAACATCACATTATTGAGAATGTAGCTAGTGAATGGCGGGAAGATTTGCATATCATGCCGTTGTTGAAATTCTTTAATGTTCAACTGTCAGGAAATTTTGAGTCTCCTCTGCCAGACGAGGGTGCGGCACTGCCATCTTCTGAGATAGTAACTTTAACCAGTGTGTCCTAAAAATTAAGGCTCTCATTATTAACCCCCAGGTCTAACTATCGCAATGTCGCAGCGGTATCTCAATCACAAACTCAGTCCCCTGTCCTAAGGTAGAATTACAGATTAACTGACCCTTGTGTTTGTCCACTACAATCTGATAGCTAATGGACAACCCCAACCCCGTGCCACTTCCTACTGGCTTAGTGGTAAAGAATGGGTCAAAGATTTTCTGCTGCACTTCCTCAGTCATACCAGGACCATTATCAGCAATTTGAATCCTTACTGTATTAGAGTCTGCTAGTTCAGTGCGAATGCGAATCTGGGGAGTAGGGAGTAGGGAGTAGGGGCTTGGTTCTTTACCACTCCCCACTCCCTATTCCCCACTCCCTCTTGTAGAGCATCGATCGCATTACTCAGGATATTCATAAATACTTGATTGAGTCCAGAAGCGTAACAAGTAACTTGGGGTAGGTGTCCGTATTCTTTGATGACTTCAATTTCAGGATGAACACTGTTTGTCTTGAGTTTGTGCTGCAAAATCATCAACGTGTTATCGATTCCCTCATGAATATCTACAGGTTTCATTTCTGCTTCATCCAGACGGGAGAAGTTGCGTAAGCCCAAAACAATATTCTGAATGCGTGAACTTCCCATATCCATGGAATCTAGAAGCTTAGGTAGATCTTTTACCAGGAAATCCAGTTCAATTTCCTGAGCCTTTTTCTGAATTAGTGGGGAGGAATTAGGGTATTCCTGCTGATAGACAGCAATCAAATCCAGCAAGTCTTGGATATACTGACTAGCATGATCAATATTGCCATGAATAAAGTTGATGGGATTATTGATTTCATGGGCAACTCCCGCCACCATTAGCCCCAAGCTGGACATTTTTTCACTTTGAATTAATTGGGTTTGGGTGCTTTGCAAATCTTGTAGGGCTTGTTGCAAACTTTCTTTTTTTTCGTTGAGTTCCTGCGTTCTCTGTTTGACTTTCTCATCCAAATTGTTGTAGAGCATAGCATTCTCTAGGCAGATTGCTGCTTGGGTGGTGAGGAGGAGGAGGACTTCTTGGCGATCGCTTGTAAATGCTCCTGTGGTCAGATTATTTTCTAGGTAAATAATACCAATGAATTTTCTTTGATTAATAATCGGTATACATAACAGACTCTTGGTTTGCTGAAGGATAATATAGGGATCTGCTGCGATGAAGGCAACTGCCGTTGCATCATCAATTACTAAGATTTCCTGAGTGCGTTTGACGTAGTTTATCAGGGTAATGGGAACATCGTTGCTTGACTCTAGACGTATTGATGATAACTTTGTGGAGATTGTTGCAGAACTTGAACTTGAACTGACTGCTCTAACGGTTAACTTCAAGTTATCGCCTTCGCTCAAAATCAGAGCGCACTTAGAGGCTCCCGCGTTCTCCATCACAACTTCCATTAAAGTAGAAAGCAGTTGCTCCAGATTGATTTCCGCAGACAGTGCCCGCGAGGCTTTGATGACATCTGCCAAATCCAGAGAATCTGAAATGCTTGTGTTAGAGCCAATCACAGTGTGGTGATCGAATCGGTTTGATCGGGTTGTGCTATTGGAATAGGTGCTTTTCTCACTCTTGTGAAGGCTATGTTTTTCTTGCTGAAGAATGGGGGAGAGTAATTGGGGATAGCGTTTTGTCAAGTCGTCAACTTTAGCTAATGCTCCCCAGCGAACGTAACCATAGTAGGCATCAACTAGGTAAGTTTGGGCAATCTTCTGTTTGCCCCATTGTAGATAGAACTTAGCGGCAAGTTCGTTAGCAAGAGCTTCTTCGTTGAAGTACTCGTGTTCTTTGGCTCCAGCAATGGCGCGATCGTACAATTCCATCGCCTCCATATTGTTGCCGAGAACGTGATGTCGCTCAGCTTCGACCAAATAAAATTTATGTAAATAATTCATGGGGGCATGATGCGCCCATTTCTGCATCTTCTCCTGATTGGTAGATATCTTTTCTAAGATTTCTTTTTGTTCATAATCTTCGACTTCAGGATACACTGCTAGCCGCGCCAGTGAACCATAGAAATGGACTTGAGGAATAATAATCTTTCCTATTCCACCGTGTAAATATTTTTCTGCCCAAGCAGCATTTTCAAGCGCTTGAGGGTAGTCGGTAAACAGATAACACAGATGCATCTTGCAGAAATATAGGTATAAAAGCGCGATTGCATCATTACCTTGAAGATGAAGCAGTAGCATTTTCTCCTCATCATACGCTTCACCAATTAAACGACATGGATCATCCACACGTCCCAGCAAATTCAAGACAGTTTGCCGATATATCTCATTCCAGTAAAACATCCTTTCCTGCTTGATTTGCCTGATAGCATTGCTGTATGTCCCTATCTCCTGCTGAAGCCCTGTTAGTTCTTGACCCATGAAATATGTAGTACAGGAGTAAGCATAAAGACCATAAGCAGCAAATTCTAAATCTCCTGTTTCTAGACCAGCAAAGTAAACTTCTAGGAGCGGTTTTAATGTTTCTCTAATATGCTCCTTCCAAGGTCTGACAAGTTGATTAAATGTTTCCACAACCTTGACGGTGATTTCTTGGGTCTGGAATCTAGACAATAGACTTTCAGCCAGTTTACCAAATTGATATCCGGACTCGATGTCTCCGACTATACCGCAAAGTATTAACGCGTAAACAGTGTATGCAAAGGCGGACAAGGGAGCATTCCCATATTTGAGTGATAAATTAATCTGTTTAAGGCAAATTAGCTGCATCAGTTCAGGAACAGCTTGATAGGCAAAAACAATTGCATTAGATAAAATACGCATAATTGCTAGAGGTCTGGCTTCCGTCATCTCTGGCAAGTGAATTAAGTCCTCAATACGTCTATTAGCCAGATTTAAAGCTGTTTTCTCCAGTTCAAACTGAACATCTGACTGAGTGGGATTCTCAGGGAACTCCACCCCCAATAACTTCAAAAAGGGTAGCGCAGTATTAACCGCTTCCAGTGCTTTGTTCTGCGCCCCGTAAGCTTGAATTTTGACTTCATAAACTTTCACTTTGTCCAGCACTGTTTTAGCCTGTGCCAATACCACCTGGACAAATTGCTCTGTCTGCTCAAACTTGCCACTAAGGTATGCCGCCTCTGCTGCTGTTTCATATAAAGCTAGGGTCAGGTCATACTTTGTCTCCCAGCTATTACCTACCAGTTGTTGGATGCCAGTAGTTAAATACTTAACTGCCGCTGCATAAGCCGTTGATGCTTTAGCTCTACGTCCAGCAATTAAATTCATTCTTGCCAGTTCATTGCGCTCAGTCTGATTGGTAATTAATTCCTGCCCCATATTGAACTGATTGACAATCTCAAAAAATTTTTTTTCCTGTTCTTCTACTGAAGTATTTCTCAACAGCAGTTGCCCAATTTTTAAGTGAATTGACTGTTTTTGAGACTCAGGAATCAGAGAATAAGCGGCTTGCTGTACCCGGTCATGCACAAATTTATATTTGGGTAATTGGTGAGTCAGCGAGCAGTACGTCCGAGTGTTTCCCTCCGAAAGAAACTGCGGTGCTGCAGGAGGGTTTCCCTCCGTAGGCGACTGAAGAACCCCGAAGGGGTGATTGGTAATGGGTAATTGGGTTAATTCTTGCCCATTATCCATTACTAATGACTCATTACCATCTTGAAATAACTTGTAAACTTCAACTTCAGGTAAAACTAGACCCTCAACTAACGCTGGCCATAAGTCTGCTGCCGTATCTACCTCAGATTTTTGATAAACAATAGCTAGAGCATTTAAGTCAAATTCGTTACCAATACAGGCGGCAAGTTTTAATACGAACTGAGTGTGTCTTGGCAACTTCTCTAGTTGAATTGCTATGAATTCCACCACATTATCTGTTAGAGCTAATGCCTTAACTTTTGCCATGTCACACTGCCAATGACCAGCATCATAGTTAAATTTAATTATTTCTTCATTATGCAAATACTTGAGAAATTGATGAGTAAAGAAGGGGTTCCCTTTAGTTTTGGCAAACACCATTTGGGTGAGAGTAACAGCAGCAGCTTCTTGATAACGAAGGGTATCAGCAATCAGACGGTTTAAATCACCCTGATTTAAGGGTTCTAGGGTGATAGTATTGATGACTCCTGTTTTTTCAATTTCATTTAGTGTCAAATAAAGCGGATGCGCCTTTGAAACTTCGTTATCCCGATGCGCACCGATCAGCAGGAAACCTCCCCTAGTCTCACCACCCTTCTCCGTCTCTCCTAAAAGAGGTGAAAATGAGATATTTTTGTTGACGGCATTACTTTCACTCATTAATAATTGAATGAATTTCAAAGAAGCCGCATCTGCCCATTGCAAGTCATCTAGAAAGATAACTAGAGGATGCTCTTCGGTAGTGAAGACCTGAACGAATCTTTGGAACAATAAATGAAAACGATTTTGGGCAGCACTACCAGAAAGTTCGGCTACTAGGGGTTGCTTGCCAATAATTAGTTCGAGTTGGGGAATTACATCAGTAATAACCTGAGCTTGTTCACCTAATGCTGACAGAATTTTGGCTTTCCACTGTTGAATTTGGTCATCAGTGTCACTCAGCAGTTGCCCGATTAAGTCCCCAAAGGCTTGCACAAATCCTGATAAGGGAATATCGTGCCCTAACTGGTCAAATTTACCTTTGATGAAGTAACTACGCTGTCGTACAATTGGTTTATAGACTTCATTGACTACAGCGGTTTTGCCAACACCAGAGGCACCGACGACCGATATCATTTCAGTTGTCCCTGGGGTCACACGGTCAAAAGCAGCGAGTAGAATTTCCACTTCATACTTGCGACCATAGAGTTTTTCAGGAATGAGGAAACGGTCTGAAATATCCTGTTTTCCCAACTCAAAGAATGCAATGTTTCCAGTCTCTTGCCACTGCTGTATACACATTTCTAAGTCATGCTTTAAACCGAAAGCACTCTGATAGCGGTCTTCGGCATTTTTTGCCATCAGCTTGCTAATTATGTTAGCTACAACCTTGGGAATGTTGGGATTAATACTACTGGCATTTGGTGGTTGTTTGGCAATGTGACAGTAAACTAACTCCATTGGGTCAGTGGTGGTGAAGGGTAATTGTCCCGTAAGGAGTTCAAAGAAGGTAATACCAAGAGAATAAAAGTCACTGCGGTAGTCAATGCCTCGGTTCATCCTTCCTGTTTGTTCAGGCGAAATATAAGCCAGTGTGCCTTCTAAAACGTTGGGATTGGTGAGGAATTGAATTTCTCTCGGCAGCAGGGAGGCGATACTGAAGTCGATCAGTTTTACCTCGAGGGTGCTGGGGTTAATCAAGATATTAGCGGGTTTGATGTCTTTATGAATGACACGATGGCAATGCAGTTCGGCAAGGGTGGAGGCAATTTGAATCGCAATCTGGAGAAATTGTTGTAGAGACGTTGCATCTTCGGTTTCTACATTGGTTACATAATCCTTTAGAGAAATGCCGCCAAAGTCTTCCATCAATAAAGCATAGCCATTGCGATAGTTTACTAAGCTATAGGGTTTAACAATGCCAGTCAGGTCGAGGTTTTTGGTAATGGTGTACTGATTGCGGAACTGTATAATTTCGCTGAAGGTCGGATATTCATTCTGCATCAATTTAATGATGACAGGTTTCTGGTCTTGTTCTCTAATGCCTCGACAAACTAGGGTTTTGCTGCCCAAGTAAATTTGCTCAGTAATGCCATACCCTGGTATAGGAAAAATAGTATCCAATGATACAATCATTGACGTTGATGCTCATAGTCTTGTTTTTATAACTTATTATTCCCATTAGCCCAATAGATATTATCATTTCTTCGCTTAAAAATGATATTTGATATTTTTGCAGACTTTTACTTGAAAAATTCAAGTTTTTAGGACTTACGCACACTGACAAATTGACCATCATCGGATTTACGGATTGACAGAAATAGTTAAGTATGAGTCCAGATTTTTCAGGCAAGAAGTAGACCACAATATGATCGTAAGGGCGGGGTTACCCCGCCCCTACAATGTGGTCAATTCTGTTTGAAGGCTTACGCCTAAGCTGTCTGAAACGACCGAATTCTGTGGTTCAATAAGGGACTTCCAATTAAAAAAATATCCAATGAGTGTAGGGTGCGCTCTTACGACGAGAGTACGGCACCACGACAGGTTGAGACGGTGCGTTACGCTGTCGCTAACGCACCCTACGGAATGGATAATTTATTTTTTGGAAGTCCCTAAACTCACATCTTGCACCTTCGATAGGGAGGACTGGTGGGCAGTACCCAACGCCACTCCTCTCAACGCGGGGAACCCGCGCACGAGGGTGGCTCCCCTACGTAATCATAAGCATTTTGTAGCTCTGATTTTCGCAACAAGACAATGGTGCAAGATCTGAGTAAACAGAAAAGAGCTGTAACCGCGAGGCAACAAGTACCTCGCTTTTTCCTAGCTTGGCACAATTAGCTAAAGACGACGCGATCGCGTCCTTTTCTTTTTGCTAGATAAAGCGCTTGCTCAGCAGCATTTACTAAAGTAGCAGGCTCAGTGTCAGGCTTGGGAATAATGCTCACAACGCCTAAACTGACAGTTAAAACATTATTCTCAAGACCACCAATGCCTGGGTACTCACACTTAATTGCCCTCGCTTTTACTTGCTCTCTGATGTTTTCGGCGATATGTACAGCAGCAGCAGCATCTGCTTGGATGAGAATAGCAAATTCTTCACCGCTATAACGAGCTACCAACACCGATACGCGTTCATATGAAGAATTTGCACTTTGGGAATCCCAAGCACTCTTGTAAGTGCTGGCGTACAAGAAGCTGCTATTACTAAGCGGATGCTTCACGCAGTTACGGATAGTGTTTGCGATTTGTCGCAAACAATCATCTCCTGCTATATCTCCGTAGATTTTATTGTAAAATTTGAAGTGGTCGATGTCACACAAAATCAGTGAGACAAATGTGCGATCGCGACTGGAGTGTTGCCACTCCACTTGTAGGTAAATATCAAAGTAGCGGCGATTTGCTAGCTGAGTCAGTTCATCTAAGCTAGAGAAAGTACGCAATTGGTTTTCGCTCTCTGAGTGGTGTCTTGTGTTGAATTGCTCTCTAAAATATAGTCGATACAACTCACAAGCAGGGTAAGCGCGATCGCCATCTAAGTTAACCAACCCCATACTCTCTAATTTATAAGCCAGTACTGGCTCTAATTTCACAGGATCTGTAGCAGCAATCACAACAGAGAAAGCAGATTCCAGTTCTGGATCTTCTCGCAGTGCTAATACATACTGCCTTAAATACTCGTTATAAATTCCTGCTTGCGTAGGCGCTTGTTGCAATATCTGCCCTAAATCCCGTTCTAACCCTCCCTTACCCATCACGTAATACAAAGCTAAACGTACTAAATAAGGATGTCCTCCGATTATTGCCATCAATCTGCGGGCATCGGAACTATCTCTCCAATCTAGCCCGTGACGTTGTGCCAAATTCTCCACCTGCAAGAGTGTAAATGGCGGTAACTTTATTGGTAGCCCAATGTTAAACGGTGATTGAGTTCGTCTGATGGGAACAAGAATTTCTGTTGAGTAAGCGAGGACAAGGCGGAGTTTTTGCCAAATCTCCACCCTTTTAGCTTGTTCATACCAAGAGCGTAGCAGTGGTAGAAAGTCTCCGGCAATTTCTGGATGCTCAAACACCCAATCTACTTCATTTAATGCGAGTACTAGGGGACTAGAGAGAGCAGACAGCAAATAGGTTTGGAAATAGAGGGAGCAGCTGATTTTACTGCCCATATCCTGATCCCAATAATCATTAAGTTTAGGTTCTAACCCTAACTCCCGACTGACGTTGGCACAGAACCAGCGCAAAAATTTATCGAGGTTAGCAAATACTGCTTTGTCTGCTTGCTGAAAGTCCAAACTTACAGTTTTATAGCCTAAAGAAGCTGCATGAGCGAGAATTCTAATCGCTAGAGAGCTTTTGCCCATCTTATTGGGAGCTTTGATGCAGATGACACTTCCTGGTTCAGTGATTTCTGTGTATACTAGTTCTTCAATTGGTGGGCGAGGAATGTAAAATCTGGAGTTAAGGGATACCGGACCACTAGGAAATTCTAGGGATATAGCGGTGGCTGTGCGGTTGAATTCTTTAATTAACTGCTGCTGTACTCTGGTAAGACGGCAAGTTTCTGCATAAGCGCGGAAGCTGGATTTATTGATAGGTTCTTTCCAAAAATCAGTCAGTAATTGCCATAAATGAGAAGCTACTTTCCTAACTCGCTCTTCACCGTAGTGCGCTTCAAACGCTATGCTGGTGTAAGTTTTTCCCTCCCACGAAGACCGCAACACCAGTTCTTGAAGCGGTGTCAAAGCGTTTGGAAGGCTTGCTTTTAGTAGCAGTACAACTTCATCTACAGTCATCAGTCATTAGCTCTATTTTTAAAGAATTTTTTTGTCTGGTAAAAATGTAACTTCCATTGTGTACCGAAAAGTTAGTCCGATCCAAAAAAAGCTACAAAAAAGTATTGACATTTACAACATACTCTGAAACGTTCACCCAAGTTAAATTACAGCTTTGGCAAAAAAAGCTATAAGAAGCTTTTGAACTATTGTTAGGTAACTATATATACTTATACTCAGATAGAGCTAGATGAGAAATGCACATAATGTAGCCAGTTTTTTCCAGAATAAGGGGTTGGTGAAAAGAAGATAGGTTACATTTTTCCGTTTACGTTTTTCCGGCTTCAATCCAAACTTAATCATTAACGCTGATAGATTTCAGACTAAATTACAAATTGTTAACTACTTAACAGTTTCCGTGCTTTAATTGCCAGGGTGCTAAGACAGCGTAGAGCTCTAGGATATCTTCCTCATCGTACCAGCAGCTATGCATATCGAAGAACCAGCTACCCACCAGCTTGAGCCACAACTCATTGCACAAAGCGCCCAAGCATTAACAGATCAGGGGGATGAATCAGGTAAACCTGTGAGAATGACGGCAGCGCACAAGGATATTACATCAGAAAAATGGGAACAAGTTGCCCAACAGCACCAAAAGCGGGAAAGGCTCTTGTCAGCAACTGTTGATCGCATTTACTCCTGTTCCCGATTGGAAACCATACTACAAACTGCTGTGGAAGACGTGCGGCAGTTTTTAGAAACAGACCGAACAGTAATATATCGCTTTCACTCAGACGGGAGCGGTGTTGTAGCTTTTGAGTCTGTAGCAACACCCTTGGGATCGCTTAAAAGTATGGTTTCCATCCCTGATCGGGATTTAGACTACTGCTATCTTGATATTATACAAGAATTTGATAAGTATATTCAAGGTGCGCCTGAGGCATTATGCCAGATTGAACCGATACCTGAGTATGAGGTTAAAAGGAGTTTAGTAATTCCCATTCTCTTGAAAGTAAAAGAGGATGAAAATTGTACAGACGTTGCATCTTCGATCTCTACAATCCAAAATCCCAAATTGCGTTCGCTAAGCGTGTCCGTTGGCGAAGCCTTCTCCGAAGGAGTAGGACTCAGCATGAAGAGCGTTGCGGGGCAACCTAAAATCCAAAATCAGTTGTGGGGACTGCTGATTGCCCACGAGTGTGGTAGTTGCCGTCAATGGCAGAAATGGGAGATAGAGTCTCTCAAGCAACTAAGTATGCAAATGGCGATCGCTATCAAGCAATGCCAACTCTTTGAAAAGGTTCAAAAAGAAATTGCCTCAAAGCAGTTTGCCGAAATAGAAACAGAAAAATCACAGCAGCAGCTAGAAATTACGCTTTCTGAACTCAAATATACTCAAGAGCAGTTGTTGCAGAGCGAGAAAATGGCTAACCTCGGTCAACTTGTGGCAGAGATAGCTAACGAAATTAATAACCCCGTTAACTTTATCCACACCACTCTGCATCCAGCTAGTCAACATGCTGAAAACTTAATCGAGCTGGTTGAACTTTACCAACACTACTATCCCACTCCTAGGACAGCAATAGCCTCACAACTTCAACACCTCGATTTCGATTTTATCAAAACAGACTTCTTAAAATTGCTGTGGTCAATGCAAGCCGGGTCTGAGCATATTAAAGAAATTGTCTTTGCCTTGCGAAATTTCTCGCATTTTGACGATGGTCAAATGAAAAAAGCTAACCTACATGACGGACTTGATAGTGTTCTCAGGATTTTGCAGCATCGCTTAAAAGAACAGTCGGATAGACCAGGGATTCAAGTCATTAAAGAATTTGGTGATTTGGTATTAGTTGAGTGTTACCCCGGTGAGCTAAACCAAGTATTCATGAATATCTTGACTAATGCCATTGATGCCTTGGAAGAAAGGATGAAGCAGGATGATAAGTTCACGCCCAAGATTTGGATTCGCACAGAACTTGTCAGCAGTCATTTGTCATTAGTTAGCAGTAACAAACCTCACTTAATTGACAAACGACCATCAAAAAGACATAAAGTTGTCATTCACATTTCTGACAATGGTAAAGGCATACTCCCCCACATTCAAAGACGTATATTTGAACCTTTCTTTACCACTAAACCAGTTGGCAAAGCCAAGGGTCTGGGGTTATCAATTAGTCAGCAAATTATTGTAGATAAACATCAAGGTAAGCTCCGGTGCAACTCCCAACTAGGTCAAGGTACAGAGTTTGTGATTGAGATGAATACAAAAGCAACATCCTACGCCGACATTAGAAAACACGCTCTTCTTTAGGTAATCGCTAATGGCTAATGGCT
>CAZZYE010000092.1:0-13941 GCA_964658145.1 uncultured Stigonema sp. | reverse complement strand
CCTCTCTCACCTTTTTGTTTTTCTCTGCTACCCCAATTTATTGAGCCGATACGAACAACCTAACCAAAAACCTCTCCTCTCTTCTCTTCCTCTGCGTCCTTGGCACGGCAGTCGCCTACGGAGGGAAACCCTCCTGCAGCGCTGCCTCGTCTCGGCGGTTCGTATTACTTCCTTCTCTCCTGTAGCTTGCGGTAAACAGCCTTCAAATCAACCTTATGATGAGCCAAAGCCACAAGCGTATGGTAAAATAAATCAGCAACCTCCGAGGCGATAGCATCTGGCTGATCATCTTTACAAGCCATCACCACCTCAGCGGTTTCCTCTCCCAGCTTTTTCAAAATCTTATTGTCACCACCTGCAAATAACTTACAAGTATAGGAACTCTCATTTGGGTGGTCACGGCGATCGCGTATAACAGCAAAAACTTGTGACAACGTATCAGGTGGCGGCGAAACTTTTTTCCCATCTACCTGATGAAAACAACTGCGCTCACCAGTGTGACAGGCAATATCTCCTACCTGTTCTACCCCAACTAGCAGAGCATCACTATCACAGTCATAACGAACGCTGCGCACCTTTTGAATATGCCCTGAAGTCGCACCCTTATGCCACAACTTTGCACGGGAACGACTCCAAAACCAAGTCTCTCCTGTTTCCAAAGTCTTTTCTAAAGACTCCCGATTCATCCACGCCATCATCAAAACTGTGCCATCCAAATAATCTTGGACAATTACCGGCACAAGACCCCGTTCATCGTAACGAATTTTTTCAACAGGAATAGAGTCATTTAGTGAATGGAGATCGTTCGGAAACATAACCTGTTGTTTTGAGCTACTATGAATGGTTCATTGATTCACGATACCATTCTATATATAGCAACTAGTATGTTTTTTTCCAAGTCATTTTTTATTTTCTGTTGTTAAAGAAGAGCACTTCCATGCATTGCCGACTGCATTTTAACTGCACTTTGAGCAACTCTGTGAGCTTTTGGTGATTCACCGTACCAATGGATTGCCGAGTTATAAGCTGCCCGGTAAATATCTTGGTAAGCCTCAGATAAACGAGTGCGGATTTCTAAAGGCAAGTCTTGATTTGACTTGTATAACATATTTTTATTCTTTTGCTTCAGCGAATTAACTAATTAATATATATGTTCTAGGTAGCCTTTCCCCCTATCCTAGGATAGAGCTTTTTACATCCAATTACAGGAGAGAACCTTGGTAAATACCACGATTAAAACTACAAAGTCACAAGAAATCTTCGCGGCTGCCCAAAACTTAATGCCAGGAGGGGTAAGCTCCCCAGTCCGAGCCTTCAAATCTGTGGGTGGACAACCCATCGTTTTCGACCACGTTAAAGGCGCTTACATTTGGGATGTGGATGGTAACCAATACATCGACTACGTAGGTACTTGGGGACCAGCAATTTGCGGTCATACCCATCCGGAAGTGATTGCAGCACTGCACCTCGCCTTGGAAAAAGGTACTAGCTTTGGTGCGCCAAGTGTGTTGGAAAATATACTGGCAGAAATGGTCATTGATGCTGTTAAGAGCATTGAAATGGTAAGATTTGTAAACTCCGGTACAGAAGCTTGTATGGCAGTGCTGCGGCTGATGCGGGCTTTTACTGGACGAGACAAAATCATCAAGTTTGAAGGCTGCTACCACGGTCACGCCGATATGTTTTTGGTGAAGGCGGGTTCTGGTGTCGCCACACTCGGCTTACCTGACTCCCCAGGCGTCCCCAAATCAGTCACTAGTGACACTCTAACTGCGCCTTTCAATGACTTGGAAGCAGTTCTCGCCTTATTTGAAGAAAATCGCGACGAGATTGCTGGTGTGATTCTAGAGCCAGTTGTCGGTAATGCTGGTTTTATTCCTCCCGATGCTGGTTTCCTAGAAGGGTTACGGGAACTTACCCATGAGCATGGGGCGTTATTGGTATTTGACGAGGTGATGACAGGCTTCCGCATCGCTTATGGCGGCGCTCAGGAAAAATTTGGCGTCACCCCTGATTTAACAACCTTAGGCAAGATTATCGGTGGTGGTTTGCCTGTGGGAGCTTATGGCGGTCGTCGGGATATCATGTCGATGGTAGCTCCCGCAGGTCCGATGTATCAAGCTGGGACGCTTTCTGGTAATCCCTTAGCGATGACTGCAGGAATTAAGACGCTGGAATTACTCCACAAGCCGGGTACTTATGAGTACCTAGACAGGGTGACTCAGAAGCTAGCAGATGGCTTACTGCAAATTGCTCGCGAAACAGGTCATGCGGCTTGTGGCGGTCAAATCAGCGGCATGTTTGGTTTGTTCTTCACCGGAGGACCAGTCCACAACTACGAGGATGCCAAAAAGTCGGACACATCCAAGTTCGGCAGGTTTCATCGCGGTATGTTAGATCGCGGCGTTTACTTAGCACCGTCTCAGTTTGAGGCTGGGTTTACCTCTTTGGCTCACACTGAATCAGATATTGAGCGGACGCTACAAGCTGCACGGGATGTAATGTCTAATCTGTAATTTAAGAGTTAGTTGTTGGTTGTTAGTTGCTAATTGCTAATTGTTCATTGCTAATTGTTAAAAGCCAGTCTTCAATTAGCCATTAGCCATTAGCAATTAGCCACTAACCACTGGTTTACGATCGCTTTACGTAACGCTAGTCCAGCTTTAGCAACTCTTCAAAGGATTTCCCGCAAAAATTACCTGGCACTCGTAGATTTTGATCTTAATAATGGGATGGAGAGCGTAACGCTCCCGGTTATTATTCGTGTAGCGAGTTGAGGGTGCATGAGCTACTGCTTAAATCCCACGTGTCCTAATCCCGAAAATATGGCATTTAGTGAAAGGTGTCAGTCTTGTGGGTCGCGGCTTCTGTTGCGCGATCGCTATAGAGTGGTGAAATCTTTAGGTCAGGGTGGCTTCGGAGCTACCTTTTTAGCTAATGACGAAGCCTTACCAGGGGAACCGAGTTGCGTGATCAAGCAACTACGTCCTTCCGGAAGCACACCACACGTTTTGCAAATGGCAAGGGAACTGTTTGAACGAGAAGCCTTAACCTTAGGTAGGATTGGCAATCATCCCCAAGTGCCAAGACTATTGGACTATTTTGAAGAACGTGAAGAATTTTACTTGGTTCAGGAATATATCAGTGGTGCAACCTTACAACAGGAGCTTAAACGCGGCGGAGTCTTGAGCGAAGTAGCACTTAAGCAATTCTTAAGTGATATCTTGCCATTGCTGCAATACATCCATGAGCAAAAGGTCATTCACCGTGATATCAAGCCAGCCAACTTGATTCGCCGCGCTCAAGATGGCAGATTGGTTCTCATCGACTTTGGTGCTGTTAAAAACCAAGTGGAGCAAGTAGCAGCCAGCTTATCGGAGCAGACCGCATTCACTGTATATGCGATCGGTACTCCTGGTTTTGCACCTCCAGAACAAATGGCAATGCGTCCAGTCTACGCTAGTGATATTTATGCGTTGGGAGTGACATGCATTTATTTGCTAACTGGCAAATCTCCTAAAGATTTGGAATACAATCCCACAACAGGTGAAATGATGTGGGAGAAAAAAGTACAAGTCAGCGCTCACTTGAGCCTCGTGCTGCGGAAAATGCTGGAAGTTTCAGTACGTAATCGATACCAAACAGCTGCTGAAGTACTGAAAGCGCTAGAAATAGAGCCATACTTAGAAAGTTTGGCACAGGGCTTACTGGCAAAATCATCTACTGGCAGCAAAGAGCGATCGCACAATCGCCTAGAAGAATCTGATAGTTTTTACAGCAACCCTTCTGCTAGTATCTCTAGTGTACGAGTGGCGCAGGAAGCAGCAGCAATTCGGGCAAGACGAGCTAAGGCAGTAGAAAGCTCTGGTGTAGCGCTGGGAACACGACAAGGAGTGATGACGGCAAAACCAACAACTTTGCCCAGCAGCAACAGTAGCTCCTCAGAAGTTCAAAAGTCTCAAGTTCTGCGCCAGTTGGATACTCAGGGTTTACTTGCAGCTTATTTGAAGGGAAGACGAGATTTTGCTGTACACAATTTGAGTCTGCTTAACCTACAGGGGGCTGACTTATCAGGGACAAATTTCCATTCCTCCAAGTTGCAGAAAATCAACCTCCAAGGAGCTAACCTCCATAATAGCGATTTTGGACGATCTAATCTCAACCAAGCTAATCTTAGAGACGCCAATTTAAGTAAGGCTTACCTCAACAATGCGGATTTAGAAGGGGCAGACCTGCGAGGCGCTGACCTCAACTATGCTGATCTCAACAAAGCCAATCTCCGAGGCGCTAATCTATGTGGGGCGAATCTTACGGGTGCCAAAATTTCTGAGGAGCAGTTAGCACTAGCTAAAACCAATTGGATGACTGTGCGCCCTAATGGTAAACGCGGCTTACTGTAATTTTAGATTTGAGATGTGCTTATAGCGATGAGCTTGCTTGTACTAGTGTATAATACACAACTTACGTCCTTATGTACTCTAAAAAGAGTTACACTAGTTATAAGTATATAAAAATATACAGAAAATTGTCTCAAGATAAGTTTTTTATGAAAACTTTTCATGATATTAAGTGGTAATGCGGTTACTGCAAACAACACAGAAACTTTAATCTGAAAGTAGGAACGCTTAATACTGTTTGTAGCTCAATTATCAAGATTGTAGCGGACAGTAAAAAAGTAATTGTCCTTAATTGTAGGCTGAGATTAAAATATTCATGACCAACATTAGCAAGTCAAATTTGTTGGCAGTCAAAGGCTCATCTATGACGGAGTTTGGAGGAAAGGAACTAGAACGGCAATTAACTCTATATCAGGTATTCCTGAAGTTGTATGAACATCATGGCAGCCTTCTAGATGAAATTCTTCAGCTAGAAAATTCAGATCAGCCATCACTTACGGGGGTGAAGCTTCGTTATGTACAAGGTATTATGGATGGTTCTGTTGTTTACGTGATGACTAATTTGTGCGAAGGCAAGACATTAAGTCTACAACAGCCTCAGCAAATCTGGACAATCGGTCGCGATCGCTCATGTGGTATCCATGTTTCTGAACGATATGTGTCTCGTCGCCATGCTGCGATTCAATATATTGACCATCAAGGCTTCTACTTAATAGACTTCAATAGCACCAATGGTTCCTATGTGAATGGTGAACCCGTGTATCAGCCCACAAAGCTTAAAGATGGCGATCGCATCCGGCTTGGCAGTATAACTTTTTCTTTTTTCGTCAATCTCACCACCCGCATTCTACCAACCGTAGCAGTAGAGTTATTGATGCAGCTTGTACCTCAAATGGGTAGTGAAGTTGAAACATCAAGTTACCTCTATGCCAAACAACAATCTCTAACTGAAAATTCAGATAGTACTTTACAGATTTTCTGTAAGCCAAGCGTAATTAATAAAGAACCGTCTGAGACGTTGGCTGATCAGAAACTGCTAATTGCCGAGCAAAAGTCAAAAATTTTAGACAGATTTTTCAGTAGACAAGCACCCAATCATCCGATTTAACTGGATGCGTAAAAATACCTCTTGTTTAAGACCGCTAATTGCTAATAGTTAATTGTTAATGGCAATTAGCAATTATCTAATTATTCTTCTTCTAATTCTTCAATTTCTTCTTCCTCGTCTTCATCGGTTTTACTTACAGAGGTTGCAGAAACAACAGCGCCCATTTCTAGTTTTTCAAGCACCAGCTTCTTAATTGGTTCAATCAATTCCGGCTTTTCTTCTAAGTACTTAATAGCGTTGTCTCGACCTTGGGAAATGTTCTCACCGTTGTAGCTGTACCAAGCTCCTTTGCGGACAAGAATGCTAGTTTCTTCTGCCAAATCAACAAGACAACCCAAAGTAGAAATACCTTTACCAAAAATAATGTCAAACTCCGCTATTCTAAAAGGCGGTGCTACTTTATTTTTGGCGACTTTGACTTTGACGCGGTTACCAAATTCTTCCGTGCCTTTTTTCAAGGTTTGAATCCGGCGAATATCCAAACGCACTGAAGCGTAATACTTTAAAGCATTACCGCCAGTTGTAGTTTCTGGGTTACCGTAGCTGACACCAATTTTTTGCCGTAACTGGTTAATAAAAATGACTGTACATCCAGATTTACCGATGTTTCCAGTAATTTTACGTAGAGCCTGACTCATTAACCTTGCCTGAAGACCAACGTGGGCATCACCCATATCGCCTTCAATTTCAGCGCGGGGAACCAATGCTGCTACCGAGTCAATAACTACAATGTCAACCGCAGCGGATCTGACCAACTGATCGACAATTTCCAATGCAGTTTCCCCAGTATCAGGTTGGGAAATCAGCAAATTTGCCGTATCAACACCCAATGCTGCAGCGTATGCAGGGTCAAGGGCGTGTTCAGCATCAACATAAGCAGCTATACCGCCAGTTTTTTGCACTTCGGCGAGTGCATGCAGCGCTACTGTGGTTTTACCGGAACTTTCCGGACCATAAATTTCAATCACCCGCCCCTTGGGTAAACCGCCACCCAATGCCAAATCTAGGGTAAGTGCTCCACTAGAAATGGTTTCAACCTTCATCCGGGTAGCATCGCCCAAGCGCATGATTGTCCCTTTGCCAAAGGTACGCTCAATCTGACCGAGTACCATGTTGAGCGCTTTTTGCTTGCCAGCATTATCAGTGGTGTTAACAGCCATTCCTACCTCTATATATATGGGTTTAGGGAGTGTTAGTTTGTCAGTCTGAATAGAACAGATATACTACTATTTTTACATTTTTAGCTAGACATACGCTACATAGTTTAGCGAAGGATTTCCGGCTTTCGCAACTGGGGATTCCCGCTTTTTCCATCGCTAGGAGGATGCATCCTTCATCCTTCGTTCACACACATCTATTTAGACAGCGCTTCGGAGTTCCAGGGCTGCAAAACATTTTTTTGTTCCATTTCTCAAGAAGTGCGAACCCATTGGCAATGCTTGCCTTTGTTTAAGATTGCAATTGTGCCTTTCGCTAGGCATCTGAATAAATTATCTAGGTGTAGGTTAAACTTATCGTCAAAATATTATAACATATATTTTGGTTTTGTTGGACTTGCTTTGAGTGTGAGCAGAGTTGGGCATTCAACTAACGGCGTTGCTGATTCCATGTATGAAAATGATTTTATGTAATACCAAAATCCTTGTAGAGACGTTCCGGTGGAACGTCTCTACATCCGAATTCATACCTCAAGAAAGCAAAGCCCAACTAACTGGGGATGAACTAGATGCTTTGAGCGATCGCTTCCGATTAACATTAACGCAGATTGAAAGTGCGATCGCTACTGCTCATTTGATGAAAGCGGCGGCGCGGGAGCATCAAAAGTTGGGGCGGACGTGGCAGGTGAGCGGGGTATGATCATTTATAGGCAGGGGTGAAGGGAGAAAGAATTTCGGCGTTGCATCAATCCAAGATGATTTTAATGAGAAGGCCGTCATGACCACAGCAACTAAAAAACTGACCTTGGAAGAATATCTAGCTTATGACGATGGGACGGACACTAAATATGAGCTAGTGGATGGAGAATTAGTAGAAATGCCACCAGAAACCAATAGGAATAACCGGATTGCTCTCTACCTGCTATCAGAATTTCTGAAGCTCGTCCCTTTATACCTCATTTGTCATAAAGATACAGAAATTGTGGTAACAGGTAATCGGACTCGCGTCCGCCTACCAGATTTGATGATCTTAACTGAAGAGTTATTCGCGGCGATTGGTGGTAGACGCGCTACGATTACTCAGGATATGCCATCTCCCGCCCTAGTCGTTGAGGTTGTCTCTCCTGGTAAAGTTAACGAAGATCGAGACTACCGCTACAAGCGCTCAGAATACGCCGCACGAGGAATTCCTGAATACTGGATTGTCGATCCTGGTAACGCAAAAGTTACAGTGCTGACGCTAGTAGACGGATTATATGAAGAAGCGGTGTTTCAAGGAAGCAATTACATCGCCTCAGTGACTTTTCCCGATTTGCAACTGACCGCAGCGCAAGTCTTGGGAGCAGGGGAAGAGTGAATTAATTGGCAAAAAGGTAGGTCAGCAGCAAGGCGATCGTGCCCGCTCTAGTTGATTATATGGCGACGAGTAACCATACTCTGGGAAGGTTTAATGATGGTGAAGTTTCTCAGAACTTGTAGGTTTTAGTTTTTAACGTGTGTAAATGACTTCTGATTTTCCTGTCTCTCTCATTCCCGATACAGCACTTTCAGTAGCTGGGTTAACTGACTATATCCGATTTCTCTTAGAGCAAGATGAGCAACTGCGGCAAGTTTGGGTGACTGGCGAAGTTTCTAGCGCTCACAATCATCGCAGTGGGTTATTTTTTACACTACAAGACCCAGATGGGGTAGCAGGAATTAAGTGTGTGGCGTGGAGTAGCCAATTAGCAAAGTTAGTGCAAACTCCAACTATCGGCACGCAGTTAATCATCTTGGGCAGTATTCGGGTTTATCCTCAAAGGGGAGAATATCAGTTGTCAGTTTGGCAGGCTTTGCCAGGTGGTGCTGGTTTGCAGGCGCTGCGTTACCAACAACTGCGAAACCGTCTGCAAGCAGAGGGGTTGTTTGATTTACAAAGAAAGCGATCGCTCCCAACCCATCCCCAAACTATTGCCTTTGTCACTTCATCCACCGCCGCCGCTTGGGGTGATATTCAAAAGACACTCAAACAAAGGTATCCTGGTATACATGTTTTATTTTCTCCCGCCACAGTGCAGGGTGAGCAAGCGCCAGAGTCTATTGTCAAGGCTATTGGGCGGGTGGAACGAGATGGACGTGCGGAAGTACTAATTCTATCACGAGGAGGAGGTGCAGTTGAGGAATTGGCTTGCTTTAATCATGAACGGGTAGTGCGAGCAGTGGCTAATTGTTCTATTCCTGTAATCGCTGGTATTGGTCATCAAAGGGATGAGTCTTTGGTAGATTTAGTTGCAGATGCTTCGGTGCATACTCCCACTGCTGCTGCTGAACTGGTTGTGCCGGCGCTTACAGAATTGTATACTGAGCATCGGCAGCGTGTTGCTGCTTTGCATGATGCGGTGTATGACGAGTGGAAAACAGCACAAAACCAGCTGCAACAAATGCAAAACCGTTTGCGGCGTTTGCGGTTGGATCGGCAAGTGCAGCAAGAGATGCAAGCCCTCAGTTGGAAGCGTCAGAGGGTAGTGCAAGCAACAACGAGGCAGTTGCAGCAAGCAACACAGCATGTAGAGGTATTGCGGCAAAAGTTGGCAACTCTTGATCCTAAAGCTGTGTTGCAGCGAGGTTATGCGGTGGTCAGACAGGAAAATGGTGCGATCGCTCGTTCGGTTGAGGAGTTAGCAGTGGGGCAGGAGTTGTGGGTTCAGTTGGGTCAGGGAGAGGTTAAAGTGGAAGTTATGGAAGTAAAAGATTAAGATTAACGAACCGCACCAGACGCAGAGGAAGCAGAGAATTTTTATGATTAAACGGATGAGTGCTTCTGGTTCTAATTCAGGTGATGTGACGCTTGATTTGGGATGGAATTATGAGGCGAAGGTTGTTGAGGTAGAAAGAATCATCGCTGAAATTGAAGCGGGTAAGTTGGAGTTGGAAGAGGTGTTTGACCAATTTGCTACTGCTGTTGAGTATTTGCGGGAGTGCGAAAGTTTTTTGCAACATCGGCAGCAGCAGGTAGATTTGTTGATTGAGACTTTGAAGGAGGGGTAGAAGTTTGGAGTTAGGAATTAGCCTCCGGGTTCGGCACTTCGACGGGACGGAAACCGACACCGCCGACCTCACCATCTGCGAGCAGTTCATCCAAACTATCTGGAAATGTGCCTCGCGCTACCATCTTAGTAAACACTTCATAACAATCATCCTTTGCACCTTCTTTACGGGGAAACCCCAACCACAAAATTACAACAGCTTTCAACTGTGGGGTATCAAACGCCCGAAAAAACAGCCGATACCTTTGAGGTAAACCCATCTTTTTCACTCGTCCGTACCGTTTTAATACCCCCGTTAATGCAAAATGACTCGCCAAAGGGTCAGAGGGTATTTTGGTTTCAATTGCAACAGTAATCGCTGCAAATAACTTTACTGTTGCATGGGTTTTAAACTCAGCTTCCGGTAACTTCTCGCGTAAGTTAGAAACATGGTCGAACAGTTCTTGATACTGAGTACCAAATAGTTGCGGGTGAAAATAAACCTCCCAGGCATTACTGGCAAACTTAGCCATCTTCTACCGACTCGTCCTCTAATTCCACACCCTCAATCAGTTTACGAGCAGCCTCAGACATTTCAGTTGTATAAGGTTGCAATGTATTATTTTTTAGTGCTTCTGTCGTGGCAAAGTCAAGAAACAGCCGCATCATCAGCGAGTCTTCTGCTTCATCATCACCCGATGGAGGAGAAATTCGCACAATTGCTGTATCGGGGGACAATACCTCTATCCAGCCATCTGCATTGGCAAACTGAGGATACTCACGGTAAAACTCCGCAGGAAGCCGAAACCCTGCACTGTTACCAATTTTGGTACTGCGAATGCTGTAAGAGTTGTTCATATTGAGTGTATATACGTGATGTACTTATATAGGAGCGATTTATGGACTGTTGATGTTCTTCGTTGGGACAGTTTCCATGTCCGCCCCCACTAACTTATCCTCAACAATTCTGCTTGTGTCTTACAGCAGTTTTCAATTGCATTGACCACATTGTAAGGGCGCGGAAACCGCGCCCCTACGGTTATATTGTGGTCTACTCGACTGATATGCGCTGTAATTATCCTGCTACTTCCCTTAACAACAACTACTACTTACTATTCTGACGCAGGATGATATCTTCGTCGCCATATTGCTACAAGATCACCTCAAAAGTGTCTACTTTAGAGGCGATCGCTGTACAAACATAACCGTTACTCTGGGCTACTCACTCCATTTTTCTCTGGGGTTTTTTCTCGTACAAATGTATGATTCAGTGGCAGTATTACGGTAAAAGTTGTACCTATATCTACTTCACTTTCTACGGTTATTTGACCTCCATGCAATTCAACTGCATTTTTAACAATAGTTAACCCTAGTCCGCTTCCAGGAAGGTTACCTATATTACTACATCTGAAAAATGAGGTAAATAGCTCTGCCTGTTCTTCTTTTGGAATGCCAATACCCTGATCTTGAATTCGGAAAATAACGCTGTCATCGTCACAAATTAGGTTAAATTGAATGTCGCCTCCTTGAGGGGAATACTTAATGGCGTTTGAAAGTAAATTTGTGAGGATGTGCCGCAGTAATTTTTCATCCATTAGGGGCAGATTTTTTGTTGTTACATTGTAGGAACATTGACTCACAAAGTTGAGATTATACCGCTCTCCAGCGCTAAACTGTAGCTGTTCGACCACATCGAAGCAAAAGTTTACCAAAGCGAGGGGGGCAGGTTTGAACTGTAGTTTTCCCGCTTGGACTCTACCCACGAGAAGAACATCCTCTAACACCTGATTTAGATGTTTAACGCTAGATTTAATTTGCTGGAAATGTCGTTGTTTGGTTTCCTCAGATAATTTGCGGTGATGACTGCTTAAAAATTCACAACACAAGAGAATGCCCGTCAATGGTGTACGAAACTCGTGGGAGGCAATGGCAATAAATCGAGATTTGAGTTCACTAATTTCTCTTTCTTTTTCCAAAGCTAAACGTGTTTCTTCTACCTGCTTGCACTCGGTGATATGTTGGGCAATGAGTTGATGAAACGTCTCTTGGCTTTGGCGTAGCATTTCCTGCGCCACTAGCCTGTTCGTTAGTTCTACCTGCAACTGGGCGTTACTGGCTTTGAGATCATTTTCCTGCTGAGTTAAAGTAGAAACTAGCTGACTGAGGGACTTGGATAAGCTGGCAATTTCATCTTTTCCTCGCAGTAAGGGAATTTTAGCTTGTTTATTGCCTTGGCAAATCCGGTCGGCGGCTACTGCGATCGCTACTATCGGATTAGTCATTGCCACAGCCACAAGCGAACCCAAAACAGCAAACAATACCCCCAAAATGATGTTCCAAGTAAATATCTGCTGCTGCAAGTGCCGTATGTAATTGCTTTCCAATTCCAACAGAGCAAGCTGCTGTAATCCAGAATAATTAGGATTGCGCATGGCATCAAGTGTGCTGATAATTTGAAGATCGCCATAACGCTCAAACAGTCTCCAGTCTAGCTTGTCAGTCATTTGATACGCTAATTGTGCCAGCGACTGACCAACATAATATTTAACGTGAACGCTGGCTGTCTGACTGAAAATCAGACTTGTTAATATTGACAACACGAAAGCAATACTGCCAATTGTCAATCCCCAGCGGGTTCTGAAGCTATAGTGAGGATTGAGTTTGGCGAGATAGCGACGTGAAAATCTAAGGATGGAAGCCACTCCAAAACTCTCCTGTTTTGCACAGACTTGGTTGAACCTTAAGGGAGTCGCGCCTTTTTAATTTTTTGTGAATAGATTAAAATCAGCGCATAGACATTTTTTAAGTTTACTCACACTTTTGTAGTACAAACGTTCAATTTGCCGAAGTAGATAAGATTAGTGCCAAAACGGCATACACTTTTTGGTGTGAAGCTGACACTCCTAGGCTGCTATGACTAAATTTCTCTTCGTAACTGATTTAGATAACACCCTTGTGGGCGATGACAATGCGCTAACAGAATTGTATGCTCGCTTGCAGAGACACCGCCAAGAATATGGCACTAAGATTGTTTATGCCACGGGGCGCTCGCCAATTCTGTATCAAGAACTAAAAGAAGAAAAAAATCTTTTAGAACCAGACGCCCTGATCCTATCTGTGGGAACGGAAATCTACATTAATGGTAGTAGTACTCCCGACTCAGCTTGGTCAGAAAAACTTTCACCCGGGTGGAATCGTGAAATGGTAGTGACAACAGCTACTCATTTTTCTGAGTTGGTTCCGCAACCAGATTCAGAACAGCGTCCCTTAAAAGTGAGTTTTTTCCTCCCACAAACAGCCGCAGCCAAAGTTCTACCGCAACTTGAGTCAGATTTGCAAAAATCTGATTTAAATGTAAAGTTAATCTACAGTAGCGGTATTGACCTTGACATTGTACCCTTTAGCAGCGATAAAGGTCAGGCAGTACAGTTTCTTCGCCAAAAGTGGAAATTTGTAGCAGAGAACACGGTTGTTTGTGGCGATTCTGGCAATGATATTGCTTTATTTGCCGTTGGGGTAGAACGGGGAGTTATTGTCGGCAATGCTCGTCCAGAGTTACTGCAATGGCACAATGAAAATCCTGCGGACTACCATTACCTGGCAAGAGATTTTTGTGCAGGTGGAATACTTGAAGGTCTGAAATATTTTGGTTTTATAGAATGATTAGTTATCTTAAAGGCATCGTCGCTGGCATCCAAAACAATAGCGGTAATCGCTATATTCTCACTATCGAGGTCAATGGGTTGGGGTACGATTTACAAATTCCCTCTCGACTGGCGCAGCAATTGCCAAACTCGGGAGGCGAGGTTCAAATTTTTACCCATTACCAAATTCGCGAAGAAGTGCCATTACTCTATGGCTTTGGTTCGCCAGGAGAACGAGATGTGTTTCGCCACTTTTTAAGTGTCAGTGGTATTGGTGCAGCTTTGGCGATCGCCCTATTAGACACTTTAGAACTACCAGATTTAATCCAAGCGATTATCTCTGGTAACACTCAATTATTAATTCAAGCCCCAGGTGTGGGGAAGAAAACTGCAGAACGCATCTGTTTAGAACTGAAAAGTAAGTTGATCGAGTGGCGTAAGACAGCAGGATTCTTCGTCGCCACAGGTGGTCCTGCACCTGGGATTCTCGAAGAGGTACAAATGACCCTCTTGGCATTGGGCTACACTGCGAATGAGGTCAGTCACGCTTTGCATGTGGTAAGTGAAGACATTGGACTATCCAAAGATGCTTATGTGGAAGATTGGATTAAACAGGCGATCGCGCATCTT
>CAZZYE010000091.1:7235-13965 GCA_964658145.1 uncultured Stigonema sp. | reverse complement strand
TTCTCAACACAAGGATACTCATGTCTACCCATCCCAGGACGGCACGCCATTCTTCAATGGCAATGCAATGATTTATCGGCTTGACTTTGACAAAGCTCTTCAAGTGGGGTTAAAGAGCAAGATTGCCAAAACGCCGTGCTACTATGCCGATGAAGCAACATTCTTTAAACCCGAATATCAAGAGTATGGATTCCACAATTTTGGCGTAGCACGTATCTCACCCTGGCTTGGCGTTCGCAGTGTGGCAAATACAGCCATAGTATCTATGAAATTTGGGGACGAAAATGAACGCTTGATGGTTACGTGTGATGTCGGTCGTCCCTACGAAATCGACACACATTCTCTGGATGTTGTCACGCCTATAGGAGCGAACAAAGAGTGGCGTGAACAACTGCCACTCAATCTTCCTTTTGAAATGGTGATGAATACGGCGCATCCTTACTTCGATGCCCACACTAATGAGATGTTCACGGTCAATTACGGCAAGTCAGTACTCACTGCTTTATCACCCATCCTCAAATCTGATCTGGAAAAATTGCCACATTTTGTCAAAGACATTATTGCAGAATTCGCGCAGAAATTACGGTCAGATATTCACGGTATAAAAAGCTTAGAAATAGCCAAAGAACTTCATGAGATTTTAGAGCGTTTAAACAAAGAAATTCATGAAATTCCGGAAGTTATTCATAAATTTTGTCAAGAATTGCGACAACTGCTTAAACAAGCGCTCGATAAAATACATATTTCAGAACTGCTTGATGACTTAAAACAACTGGTGCAAGACGGCCCAGTTTCAGAACTGCTAGATGATTTAAAACAACTGGTGCAAGACGGCACACAAATGCTAGAAGGATTGACAAAAATGAACGATTTTGTCGATCTCATTCGCTGGGATGGTAAAAGCGATTTCGAGCGATGGCAGGTGACACTTCCCGATCAATCAACGATTAAGATTCAGCAAACCATACATCAAATTGGGGTAACTCAGGATTATGTGGTGCTGATGGACACAGGTTTCAAAGTTGGACCGGAACAGCTGGTTACCAAACCAATTCTCAAGAATAAGAACTTAGAAAACCTGATCAGAGACTTACTAGACTATCCCACATTATCTGAAACGTATCTATATATTGTGCGTCGTGCTGATCTAAAAGCCGGACAAACCAAGGTTGTAGCGCAGCGGGTGGTGATACTTGGGTCAGTCGTTCACTTTGAAGTAGACTATGACAATCCTCAAAACCAAATCACACTTCACGTTGCTCATAGTGGTGCTTGGGATGTGTCGGAATGGCTACGGGGCTATGACAAAACTTCTGGGCAGAATCCTCCCTCGCCGGTGGGAATGGTATCAGGTCCGGGAGACATTCACCCCTTAGGACGATACATCATTGATGTGGAGAAGCGTGAAGTCGTACAGTCAAAGGTTGTTAGCGAAAGCGAATTGACTTGGACGATCGCAATCAACGCCTACAACAAACACGCCGTCTCGAAAAAATTTGACAATATCTACTGGAACTCCTGGGGATGTTGGGCAGATTTGCTATCCGATTTCAGTGCCAAGCTGTATGACAATTATCAAGGTCACTTAACGCGACAAGAAGTTGAGGAAATCACAAAACAGGGCAGACCTGCTAACATATTTCGCCTGGTTACAGATTCCGAAGAATCAATGGCGATCGCCGACTCGTACAAGTTCGGTCCAGGTTACTTTGGCAACTCACCACAGTTCGTGCCACGAACTAACAGTGACGGTAGTTCAACTGATGGTTATATTCTCTGTACGGTTCTGTTTGACAACAAGAGCGAAATCTGGATTTTCGACGCCAAAGATTTGGATCGAGGTCCCCTTTGCCAACTCAGTCATCCCCAAATGAAGTTTGGATTTACCACCCATACCAATTGGTTACCCAAAATTGCACCCCGCACAGCCAGCTACTACATTCCTATACGTAAGGATTTGGAAAATCTGGTCAACCAACAACCGGCTCAAATCCAGAAACTATTTGAGGAAGCAGTATACCCAAAATTTTCCTTAACAGGCTGGCCACCTGTCCCGGCTGCGATCGCCACAGCCAGTCGGTGTGAATCCAACCTCAAACTGAATATTCTGGAATCAAAATTGCCAGGAAAAAAACTACCAGATGGGCTACACGGTCACGTCTTCATCATGGGTCCAGTAGGTTCTGTCGATTCTGGTGGTCTTCCTTACTCCAACGGCGACCCAATTTTCAACAGCGATGGCATGGTTTACCGACTCGACTTCAATCTTGCGGGTGAAGTTGGTTTGAAGACAAAGATTTTGAAACCGCCATGTTACTACGCTGACCAAGCAACTCAACCAGGAACTAAATATGCCAAGTATGGATTCCACAATTTCGGCATCTCGCGATTCTCTCCTTACTTGGGATCTCGCAACCAATTAAATACTGCTTTTGTGTCCTTCTCCGGTAAAGAAGAACCCGATCGCCTGTTAGTCACTTATGACGCAGGTCGTCCCTACGAGATTGATACAGAAACCCTGGAAGTTGTCACGCCTGTGGGAAACAACAAAGAGTGGTGTCCAGAAATTCCACTGAATTTTCCTTTTCCAACCGTCCTATCCACAGCGCATCCTGCCTTTGATGCCAACACTCATGAGATGTTTACTGTCAATTACGGTCGGGCATTACCTAATTGGCTAGACACGATCCCGCTGATTCACGATCTGGATCAATTTGAGGAAAACGTTGGCAAATTTGTCAAAGATGTTTTCAAGACCTTTTCCCAAGTGTCTTACAAACTTCGTCAATTCTGTAGCAGATTGATTTCGCAACTCATCAGTCCAGCAGTTGCGGATTTCGTTTATCTCATCCGTTGGGATGGTGTTGGCGAACTGGAACGATGGAGGTTAGTGCTTGCCGATGGAACGCCTGTCAAGATTGAGCAATCTCTGCATCAGATTGGGATCACCCGAGACTATGTCGTTCTCATGGACACAGATTTCAAAGTTGGGATGGCTGATGCGTTCAACAATCCGAGTCCCACTCATCCACAGGTAGAGAAACTCTTAAGAAAATTTCTCACACGTCCGGTATTGCCTGATACCAAAGTCTATATTGTGCGCCGCCAAGACCTGAAAGCCGGACAACGCCCAGAATTGAGTCACAAGGAAGTTGAAGTTGTAGCGCGTCCGTTTGCGATCCCACAGGCTGGCATCCACTTTATATTAGATTACGAGAATCCTCACAACCAAATTACGCTCTACATAGCCCATAACTGTGCAGATGTAGATGAGTGGGTGCGATCCTTTGACAGTTTAGCCTTTAAAGCCAATCCCGTGCCGCCCAATCTCTTGGGTATGCTGACTACTGCGATCGACGTCAGCCGTCTAGGTCGCTACTTAATTGATGTCGAAAGCGGGGAGATTCTTGATTCCAAGGTGTTGTCTAATACCAGACATACTTGGGGGGTAGGACTCTATACTTACCGCCATATGCCAACAGAGGTAGAAAATATTTACTGGCAGTCTTCGGGATTTTGGCAAGATCTGCTGACGAAATATATCTATGACATGTACAAAGATTACAAGTACCGGGTAATACCACCAGAGAAACTACTTGAAATCCCAGATAATCCACAAACCAGGTCCTCTTGTTTATTTCGGCTAGAGACAAAATCCATGGAGATTGCTGACTCCTATGAATTTCCTCTAGTATCTCAAGACGGCAAAGAATGGGACAGCCACATGATATGTTCTCCGCAGTTTGTACCCCGCGCTGATGGCGATCGCAGTTCAACAGATGGTTATATCGTGTGTACGGTTCTTTCTGACAAGAGTGAAATCTGGATTTTCGATGCCAACGATCTCGCCCAAGGACCTGTTTGTAAGCTTGGTCATCCCTCACTCAATTTTGCTTATACACTACATACAGCTTGGTTACCCAAAATTGCTAAGCGCACAGCTAACTATAACTGTCCTGTGCGCAAGGATTATCAAGACCGAGTGAATAAAAAGTCTCAAGATCTTCAGAATCTGTTTGAGACAGAAGTGTACCCGCATTTTGAAGGAGATGTTACTAAATAGTTAATTCATGTTTGATTCGGTTATAACCGTAGGGGCGCGGTTTCCGCGCCCTTACAATGTGGCATAGTTGCAATAACGCTATTTTTGTAGGGGTGGGCATCGCTCACCATTGACTTGGTGGGCCTATTTGTGCGTTGGTGGGCAGTGCCCACCCTACCCTTCTGCACTGTTCTAAGAATGCCTGTTCCCCGTTCCCTTTAATCATGTTTCATTCGGTTATAACCGTAGGGGCGCGGTTTCCGCGCCCTTACAATGTGGCTGTAAGTCCTGACATATTAACCGAACCATATTCCGAGAGATCTAATTTGTTGCCACGAGAGATTAAATTGGTATAAGGAAAATAAAATTGTTTATGATTACGATTCCTGGCATTGAACTGACCGATCGCATTTATGAAAGTCCCAGTACCTTGGTTTATCGAGGTATCCGAAGTCAAGATAACAAACCTATTATTCTCAAGGTTCTGAAAAAAGAATATCCCACTCCAGAGGAACTGGCTAGGTACAAGCAGGAATTTGAAATTATCAGATCACTGAACACATCTGGAGTAGTCAAGGCGTACAGTCTAGTCAAATATCAAAGGACTGTATTGATTATTTTAGAGGATTTTGGCGGCGAATCTTTAAAAGTATTGATGAATACTAGAAAGTTAACGCTGGCAGAATTCCTGTTGATCGCCATCCAGACTGCCGACAATTTAGCCAGAATTCACGCTGCTTATATTATCCACAAAGATATTCACCCATCCAATATCGTTTTTAATTCAGAAACCGGGCAAGTCAAAATAATCGACTTTGGTCTTGCTATTATATCCCGGGAAAATGCCCCGATTAAAAATCCTCATGTTTTAGAAGGTAACCTAGCCTATATTTCGCCAGAGTTAACTGGCAGAATGAACCGCCCACTCGATTACCGCACTGATTTTTACTCTTTGGGGGTGACCTTTTATGAACTGCTAACTGATCAACTACCTTTTCAAACAAATGATCTGATGGAGTTGATACATTGTCATATTGCTAAGCAACCTGTACCTCCCCATGAAATCAATCCCGAAGTTCCTCTGGTTATCTCCAATCTTGTTATTAAGTTGTTAGCTAAAAACGCTGATGATAGATATCAAACTGCTTGGGGAATTAAAGCAGATTTAGAAAAAAGTCTGCTCCAGATCCAAGCAACAGGTAAAATTTCCAACTTAACTATCGCTTCCCTAGATATTTCTAATCGGTTTCAAGTTTCCCAAAAAGTCTATGGTAGAGAGCGAGAAATTAAAACTTTACTAACGGCATTTGAACGAGTCAGTCATAGAAACGGAACTACGCCGCCTAGAAGTGAAATGATGTTGATATCTGGATATTCTGGCGTTGGGAAGTCAGCGTTAGTTGGAGAAGTTTATAAATCCCTCACTCAGGAGCAAGGTTATTTTATTTCTGGCAAGTTTGACGAACTTCATCGCAATATTCCCTATTCAGCGTTGATTAAAGCCTTTCAAGAATTAATTAAGCAACTGTTAACCGAAAGTGAATCACAAATCAACAAATGGAAAGAAAAACTGTTAGACGCATTTGGACCCTACAGTCAAGTAATTATTGATATCATCCCTGAAGTAGAATTGATTGTTGGCAAGCAACCACCAATACCTGTATTACAAACAACAGAATTCCAAAATCGCTTTAATCTAGTATTTCAAAACTTTGTCAAAGCTTTTACCCAAGCTTCACATCCGCTAGTCATATTTATCGACGATTTACAATGGGTAGATGACGCTTCACTAAAATTGATACAACTGCTGCTGACGGCGAATAGCCAATATTTGTTTTTCATTGGGGCGTACCGTAATAACGAAGTGAGTGCAGAACATCCGTTGATACGAACGTTAGATAAAATCCAAAATACGGGGACAATTGTAAATTTTATTCACCTCAATCATTTAAATTTGCTAAATATCAATCATTTAATTAAAGATACCTTAAATTCTTCTTTAAAACAAGTAGAACAACTGTCAAAATTAATCCTTAGTAAAACTAATGGAAATCCATTTTTTATTAACGAATTTTTACAATCACTTTATCAACAAAAATTGTTATATTTTGAATTTGATTCTCTTACATATAGCGGAAAATGGCTATGGAATTTAGAGCAAATTCAAGCGCGGGATTTTACTGATAACGTTGTTGAACTGATGGTTAGCAAGATTCAAAAGTTGTCCCCAGATACGCAACAGGTATTGAAGCAGGCAGCCTGTATAGGTCATCAGTTTGATATTCAGACGTTAGCGATTGTCAATGGCAAATTACCGCAAGAAACAGTGATGAAGCTGCATGAAGCAGTTGCAGAAGGTCTAGTCTTGCCCCTCAGCGATGCCTACAACTCGATTGATAGAGCACCGCTACCAGCATTTGTCAAGGCTGAATACAAGTTTGCCCATGACCGGATTCAACAAGCAGCATATTCTTTGATTCCGCCAGAACACCGGAGTGCCGTCCACCAAAAAGTGGGGCAACTGCTGCTGCAAACTACTCCACTAAATATGCGGGAACGGAACATCTTTGACATCGTTAACCAATTGAACTTGGGCATCGAATTAAGAAAGCAACAGACAAACTTTCCTGACGAGTCACCTCATGTGGAAAAACCAACGCAAAACCTAACCCCCCAGCCCCCTTCCCT
>CAZZYE010000091.1:0-7225 GCA_964658145.1 uncultured Stigonema sp. | reverse complement strand
CAAAGCCTCTCTCCTTGCAGGAGAGAGGTTTGGAGAGAGGTGTTCCAGATGCCGTGAAAAGTAAGACAAACTTTCCGGATGAAGCAAACCAACCCGTACAGCAGGACGAACTGGCTTTGCTGAATCTCAAAGCTGGTCAGAAAGCGAAAGGGACAGCAGCTTATGAACCAGCATTGAGGTACTTCAAAATTGGTATAGAATTGTTGGAGGATAGCTGGCATCGGCAGTATGATCTGATGCTGGCGTTGTATGTGGAAGCTGTAGAAGCAGCTTATCTCAATACTAACTTTGAGGAGATGGAGAGACTAGCTGATGTAGTACTGTGTAAAGCTAAAACGCTACTAGACAAAGTAAAAATCCATCAGGTGAAAATTCAAGCCTGTATGGCACAGAACCAACCTCTACAAGCTTTAAGAACTGTGCTACCAGTAATGAAATCTTTGGGAGTGAGATTTCCCGAAAAGCCGAGTCGATTGGATATCTGGCTGAGTTTAGTAAGGACAAAGATATCTTTAGCAGGACACCGAATTGAAGACTTAATTGACTTACCGATAATGACCGATCCCTACAAACTTGCAGCAATAGACATACTATCGAGAGTCAGAGTTGCTGCCTATTTGACTTCTCCAAAATTGTATTCCCTCATTGTGCTTGAAGAAATTCAGCTTTCAGTTAAATATGGTCATGCTTTTGACTCTGTTTGTGCCTATGCTGCTTACGGGATGATTATGTGTGGAGTAGTGGGAGATATTGATTCTGGGTATGAATTTGGTCAACTTGCTTTAAAAACTTTAGAAAAATTCCATATTAAAGGACAAGAACACAGGACATTGCATGTGATTCATAGCTTTATACAACACTGGAAAGAACATGGAAATCAAACATTAAAGCCACTTGCAGAAACATATAAGATAGGAATAGAAAATGGAGATTTTGAATTTGCTGGCTATTCCGCATTTATGCATTGTTTCAATGCCTATTGCGTTGGTAATGAATTGATAGAAAGTGAACAGCAAATCTGTTTATATATTAATGAAATCAATACACTTAAACAAAAAACAGCATCGAATTATCTGGAAATATTACATCAGACAGTTTTGCAATTAACGGATAAATCAGAGGCTAAGGATACATGCCGATTGATTGGCGAATCCTACAACGAAGAAAAAATGCTACCGATGCATCTCGAAGTTAACGATCATACCGCAATCTGCAATGTGTATTTACATAAGCTGATCCTCTGTTATCTATTTCAGGATTACCCTCAAGCTGTTGAAAATGCCACCACACTCCAAAAGTATTTAGCGAGTGTTACGGCTTCACTCCTGATTCCTCTATTCTATCTTTATGATTCTCTAGCTCGACTGGCAGTTTTTCCTAATGTTTCCCAGTCAGAACAAAAACGCCTGATGAAGCAAGTTACCAATAACCAGAAGAAAATGAGGAAATGGGCTTACCATGCCCCGATGAATTATCTACACAAATTTTATCTAGTGGAGGCTGAACGCGATCGCGTGTTGGGTTTCGATAGGGAGGCGAGGGAATATTACGATCGAGCTATTAATCTAGCGCACGAAAACGAATATCTCAACGAAGAAGCCCTCGCCTACGAACTAGCAGCCAGGTTTTATCTAGACAGAAACCAAAACCATATTGCTCACCATTACCTGCAAGATGCACACTACACTTATCAACTCTGGGGGGCTACAGCCAAAGTAAAAGACTTGGAAGCCCGATATCCAGAGTTTTTGGGCAAAGTCAATAAAGATTATCTTGAGACTACTTTAGCAACCTCGTCAACTATGGGGCAAAATGTGTCAATTGCCTTAGATTTTAACAGTGTACTGAAAGCCTCGCAAGCCATTTCGGGCGAAATCGTTCAGGACTTGTTACTGCAAAAGTTGATGAAAATCGTGATTGAGAATGCAGGCGCTCAAAAAGGCTTTTTGATTCTGCATTCCCAGCAAGAGACGAATGAAGAGGAAGGTAACTGGGTGATCAAAGCTGAAGGGGCAGTTGATTCTGATGCGGTGACGACACTACAATCCATTCCAGTAGACTCTGTAGACCCTAACAGTCAAATACCCCTCCTATCAGCCGCCATCATCAACTATGTTGCTCACACCCAAGAAAATGTGGTCTTAAATGATGCGGCAAATGTTGGACAATTTACCCGCGATCCCTACATTGTCGCTACTCAGCCCAAATCGATTCTCTGCACTCCCCTACTGCATCAAAGCAAACTGAGTGGCATTTTATATTTGGAAAATAATTTAACAACAGGCGCATTTACGAGAGATCGCGTTGAAGTCTTAAAAATCCTTTCTACCCAAGCCGCCATCTCTATTGAAAATTCCCGTCTCTACTCGCGTACCGAGGGTTATAGCCGAACTCTAGAACAAAAAGTCAAGGGGAGAACCCAGCAATTACAAGATAAAAATCAGGAGTTGGCAAGTACCCTGCAAAAGCTGAAAGCCACGCAAGCTCAGATTATTGCGCAAGAGAAATTGGCTTCTCTAGGTGCTTTAACAGCGGGTATAGCCCATGAAATCAAAAATCCCTTAAATTTTGTGAACAACTTTGCCGAACTTTCCGTAGAGTTAACCCAGGAACTGCTCTCAGAAATTGAAAACCAAAAAGACCGATTAGACCCAGAAACCAGAGAATATGTTGAAGAGATTCTCAATGATTTATGTCAAAACGCTCAAAAAATCAATGAGCATGGCAAAAGAGCTGATAATATTGTTCGTGGAATGCTAATGCACTCTCGGGGGCAAACTGGCGATCGACAACTTACTGACATCAACGCTTTATTAGCAGAAGCTGTGACTCTAGCTTATCACGGGATGCGTGCCAAAGATGCTTCCTTCAACATTGTTATAGAAACCAACTACGATCGTCATCTTAGTCAACTGAATGTCGTACCGCAAAATCTTAATCGCACTTTTATAAATTTAATTAATAACGCTTGCTATGCAGCCCATAAAAAGAAAATGCGTTTCCCTCACCCTCTGAACGAGGATACTCCCTTTTTGCCTACACTTTCGCTCAGCACTAAAGATTTAGGCGATCTCGTAGAAATCCGCATACGCGATAACGGCGAAGGCATTTCCCAGGAAGTGCTGGAAAAGATTTTTAATCCCTTTTTCACCACTAAGCCTCCTGGCGAAGGAACTGGGTTGGGTCTATCTATTACTCATGATATTATTGTGCAGCAGCATCAAGGGGAGATCAGGGTAGAAACAGAAGTAGGAAATTATACGGAGTTTATCATCGCTTTGCCTAAAATTGTTTCGGAGAATAACAAAGTTTACTAATGAAAGTAATGGTTGTAGACGACGAACAAGATGTTCAGTTTTTGTTTAGACAAAAATTTAGAAGAGAACTTAAACAAAATAAAATAATATTAGATTTTACTTTATCATCAGAGGAAGCGCTAGAATACTTACAAAATCAGTTAACTAATTGCTTAGTTTTGATTATAGCAGATATTAATATGCCTGGGATGAACGGGCTAGAACTACTCAAAATTATCAAAGAAAGGTTTCCTAATTTAAAAGTATTTATGATTACTGCTTATGACGACGATCGTAATTACCAAACCGCCAAAGATTATGGAGCTGATGAATATATTACCAAGCCAATTGAGTTTGATAAATTAAAGGAAAAAATATTGAATTTGTAAATCAAGACCTAACCCCCTTCCCTATCAGGGAAGGGGGAAAGCCCCTCCCCTTGTAGGAGAGGGGTTGGGGAGAGGTATGATATAATCCCAATCAAAAAAGAAACTATAGCAATCCTAAATATACATCTCCGAAAAAGAATGTATGAACGCGCGGCGTTCTACAAGGATGAAAGGTAATGCATAGTTAATTTCCGGAGATATCTAATGATTCGTGAAAACGTCTCCCTTGTCCCCCTTGTCCATAAATCAAATAGGACTACTATATGCCAGCTAAAATACTGGTTGTGGATGATGAGCCTGACTTAGAACACCTGCTCCGCCAGAAATTTAGAAAAAAAATTCGGGACAACCAATTCCAGTTAGTTTTTGCCCAAAATGGTCTAGAAGCACTCTCAAAGCTACAAGCCGAACCGGATATAGATATGGTATTAACCGATATCTTTATGCCGGAAATGGATGGGCTAACGTTGCTCAGTAAACTTAATGAGTTATACCCGATCGTTAAAGCAGTCATTATTTCTGCCTATGGCGATATTGAAAATATCAGAACGGCAATGAATCGCGGTGCGTTTGACTTCCTAACTAAACCGATCAATTTTCAGGATTTAGAAATTACTACTAATAAAACTCTGCAGCATGTGCAGCGGATGAAAGCGGCTAGGGAAAAGGAACTTTTAGCACAGCAAGCTCAAGCAAAATTATTGACTCGTCTGCAACAAGAGGTCATTGTACGGCAGCAAGCGGAGTCAGAATTGTGGGAAAGCGAGAGAAAGCTGGCTCAATTTCTGGAAGCTGTGCCAGTGGGCATATTTGTCTTTGATGCCAACGGTCAACCCTATTACGCCAATCAAATGGCACAGCAGATACTTGGCAAGGGAATTATAACCACAGCTCCAACTGCTCAATTAAGTGAGATTTATAAAGTCGGTCAGGCGGGAACGGAGCAGTTGTACCCTGTGGAGCAACTGCCGGCGATGCGAGCATTGAAAGGCGAAAGTGTAACCATTGATGATATGGAGATCCACCACGCTGACAAGATTATCCCTGTGGAAGTGTCAGCCACTCCAGTTTTTAATGAGAAGGGTCAAATTGTCTATGCCATAGCTGCCTTTCAAGATATCACCCAACGCAAACGGGCGGAAGTGGAGCGGATTCAGTTTACTCAAGAACTGGAACTCAAGAATATCGCTTTGCAGCAGGCAAAAGACGCACTCTTCGAGTCCAACCAGACTTTAGAACAAAAAGTTAAAGAACGCACTCAAGAACTGTCACAAACCCTAGAAATTCTCAAAGCCACTCAAGCAGAACTGGTATTTGAAAACGCTTTGCTCAGGAGTGCTGAAAATCCCTCGACCTTTGACTATCAAATTGGCGGAAGTTTGCCAATGGATGCTCCCACTTATGTGGTGCGCTCAGCAGACCGTCACCTTTACAAAGCGTTAAAGCTTGGGGACTTTTGTTACATCCTGAATACGCGGCAAATTGGTAAATCTAGCCTGATGGTACACATGATGCACCGTCTTCAGCAAGAGGGGTTCGTCTGTGCAGCAATTGACATGACCCGCATTGGCAGCGAGAACGTCACGCCTGACCAATGGTACAAGGGATTGGCAGTGGAGTTATGGCAGAGTTTTGACTTGCAAGGATTGGTGAATTTGAAAGCTTGGTGGAATGAGCAGCTTGATATTTCTCCTGTGCAGCGGTTGAGTCGATTTCTTGAAGAAGTTCTGCTGGCGCTCGTCGGAGTAGAGGATCGTGTTCTGCCAAAAAATTTGATAATATTTTTAGATGAAATTGATAGCATCTTAGGTTTAAAGTTCTCTGTAAATGACTTTTTTGCTTTGATTCGCTCTTGCTATAACCAGCGCAGTATTAATCCAGAATATAAGCGTTTAACTTTTGCTCTGCTTGGAGTTGCCACACCTTCAGATTTGATTACTGATTACCAAAGAACGCCTTTTAACATTGGTCAGGCAATTCAACTGAGTGGCTTTCAATTACATGAAGCTCAACCTTTGCTTCAGGGATTGAAAGATAAATTTAGCAATCCTCAAGCGGTACTCAAAGAATTGTTAACCTGGACAAGCGGTCAGCCCTTTCTCACCCAAAAGCTCTGTAAACTTATTCGTAGTTGTTCATCTCCTATTCCCGTAAACGCTGAAGCCGAGTGGATGGAAAACTTGGTGCGCACTCAGGTAATAGACAATTGGGAATCTCAGGATGAGCCAGAACATTTGAGAACAATTCGCGATCGCATCCTGAAGAGCGATCACCAAAGGGTTCGACTCCTAGAACTCTATCGACAAATTTTGGATCAAGGACAAGTTGTCTCAGTTGATAGTCCAGAAGAAAGGGAATTGCTCTTATCGGGGCTAGTAGTCAAGCAACAAGGTTATTTAAAAGTCCATAACCCTATTTATCAATTAATATTTGATCGCACTTGGATTTCACTGCACGTTTAAACGACGTAGGGTGGGCATTGCCCACCAAAACCTTGTAACTCATACATAGACTCAATGGTGGGCGATGCCTACAAATACAACTTGAATGCCGATTAGCTTAAACTAAGTAAGTCCATCAACATTAGTTTTACTACTTAGTGTGTAATAATACCGATCAACTAAACTCTCCTAGCGATATTACTGAAGTATCAGGCACACATTTCAACTGGCTGCAACCCTTGGTAATGCTTGCACCACCTGGCATTTGGTTGTTACTTTTGCTGGTACTGCCAACACTGCTAATTTTTGAGTTAAGTTTAGTACCAGGAATTCGACCTGGGGATGTGGTAAATCCGAGTGGATTGGATAACTACATCCGCATATTTGACCCTCTTTACCTGCGAGTTATCAGGCGATCGCTCTTTTTTGCTATCGATACCACACTAATAAGCTTAATATTAGGTTTGCCCGTTGCTTATTGGATTGCTCAGATAGCACCGCCCAAGGCACGAAATTTGCTCCTGATTAGCTTTGTTTTGCCTTTGTGGACGTCTTCCTTACTTCGCTCTTATGCTTGGATTACAATTCTCCGTCCTACTGGTTTACTAAACAGTTTGCTTACCAGTGTAGGCTTGCCGACTTTGGATTTACTTAACCGCAGTCCAGCTGTATTAATTGGTATGAGCTACAGCATGCTGCCCTATATGGTTTTGATTTTATACGCCTCTTTAGAAAAACTAGACAAGCGTTTGCTAGAAGCAGCAGCCGATTTGGGTGCAAATCCCATACAAGCTTTTTGTCAAGTGACCTTACCCCAAACCCTAACCGGAATTGCTGCTGGTTCTTTTCTGGTATTTATCACTACATTAGGAGATTTTGTCAATCCAGAATTACTTGGTGGTGCTTCCAGTATGACAGTGGCACGATTAGTTTATAATCAGTTCCTCGGATCTACCCAAAATTGGGGATTTGGTTCAGCTTTAAGTACAACGTTAATTTTACTTGTCAGTATTGCGATCGCCCTTTTAATTAAGTTCAGCAATGTCACACCGAAGCGATAATCGCTAATCGCTAATCGCTAACAACAATTAGCAATTAG
>CAZZYE010000090.1:0-14075 GCA_964658145.1 uncultured Stigonema sp. | reverse complement strand
CCCCACCCCACAATATTGGATAATTTATTTGTTGGAGTTCCCCTAGCTTTTTTATCAATACAAATTAATACGGTCAATACAAGAGTTCAATACGTTGCAATACACTCTTGTTCGCACTAAATTGGGGATATAGAGAGAAGGTGACTTATGGCAAAAAAGCAAAGAACTTTCATTTCAATCGAGATAGACCCGGATAAAAAAGATGAGTTTGTCAAGAGACTGAAACAGGATAACAGGACAACCACAGACGTGATTCTGGGCTTTGTTGATGCATATCTCAATAGCAAACAACAGGAAGCAACGGAACTCACTGAATTGAGAAGAAGATTAGAAGCTGTGGAACAAAAAATAGGAATTGAAAACACTCGCTTAGTGGGGGAATCAACTGCCTGAAAGATGAAACTCAATATAGAGAAGCAAATTTCAGGCAGTTACTAGCTCTGCTCATCAAAGTCTAACCCGCCACTAATCACTTGGCGGGTTAATTTTTTTAAGGGGTGTCACTTGTATTGATTGTATGGTAATATCAATACAGGTGACGGCAAAACTATTTGCTTGCATACCTATAATGAACTTGCATAAATCAAGGTGCAAATGCAATCTACCATTGCAAGCGTGATCCAAAACCCCTACTGTTAGTTTGACTGGCTAGCCAGCAGGGGTGATATACACAAGTATTATAAAACTTGATGATTCATATCATATCAGATTCCCCTGCATATAGCATGGGGGCAGATTCTACGTGGGAAAAACCTACATCTGCTCAAAGTGAACAAGATGTTAATGCCCAACAAGTAACGCTTTCATGGATACAAAGCCTGCCATCAGAACTTAAAGACGCAGCACTCTACAGACTGTGCAAGATAGTTGAGGCTAAGCCAACTTTGGTCGAGTCATTCGCTTTAAATCAGGTTCTGTACAGAACTATCTCAGGCGGAACTTTCATCGAATCAGCGGAGTCTGTTGCCGCTAGAACGGGTTGCGACAGGAAAACAGTTCTTAAAGGCTTGGATCAGGCAGTCAAACAAAATATTCTTGAGAAGAACGATCGTCCAGGAACCAGCACTGAATATTCCTTCAAGCCAGAGACAGAGTGGGAACTAGAACCAGTAGTCCGTAATAAGAATATCCGTACAAACAAAGCTATAGAGTTTCCATCGCTACATGAAGTTGAGTGCGAGAATGAACAATCAGTCCGCACGAAGGACGACCGTACTACGGACGACCTTGCAAGGGACGCAAACATTGTTGTTGTTTTAAAAGACTTAGAGGAAGCAACAACAGAAGTTAGTATCCCTGTGGAGGACAGCCCCACAAGTTCCCGGTGGAAGTACGTCGGGCAAGGACTGCCGAGGGTATACTTACCCCCAGAATTGGATCAAGATACTGGTAAGAAGATTGAATCAATTCATGAAGCAACGAAAGAGCCACGCCAGTTCATCATCAAAAACGCTGTAGACTTGCTCTACAACAAGCTCAATCAAATTCCATCATTCATGGAAGAGGAGCAAAAGCCTGCACCATTCACTCTTGCAGATGTAGTTATCAACAGTATTGGTACAGGAAGCGCAATTCCTGATAATGTATGCCTCGCGCTAAAAGAAGCGGGGATTCACCTCAACCTTGAGGTAGCCGAACGTTTGTGGTTGAAGTACTCTGACTCTTTTCAAGATGCCATCTCCTACACAGTAGCGCAAGATGAAGCAGGCAAAATCAAGCAGAGTAAAGAAGGATTCTTCCGTAAGTCCCTAGAGGACGGCTGGAGTTTTACCCAGTCGCCTAAACAGAACCAACAAAGTAAAGAGATGCCAACGCACTCTCTGACACCTGAACAGCAGGCATGGTACGAATGGGCGTGCCAGACTAGTGTATGCCTTAATGTCCCGGTCAGGAATTTGCCACAGATGATGGGACGGACTGCGGTTTTGATTCCGATAAAAGACAGACGCCCATTCGACCCGTTGCATGACCTGGTGATTATTGATGTGGCGATGCGGGAGCATCCAATTTGAAATGCAGTGCTGCTTCAAAAACAGGAACGATGTAGCTCCAATCACTTTCCACGGCTACGTTATATTTTAAATCTATACTTTTTGTCTGTTTACCTCTATTAGGTATCGAAATCTCACTATTTGATAAAGATTCTCATTAAAAAAATGCTTATCATATTACCAATAAGAAATATCAAACCACAATACAAGATACCAAAAATTACACTAATGAATCCGTTAACTTTTGTTGGTTCTGCTGCTGATGCTGATTTAGGGTTAGCCTGGACAGCGTGGTTTTGGTTAAGAGTAGTGGTGTTATTTTTCCCCTTTTTCTTGAGAGCATTATCTTTATTTACGTAAACATATTTTAAGTTAGGGTCAAGTTGAATTGCTTGGTTGTAGTCAGCAATAGCCCGGTCATAATCTCCCTTTGTCTCGTAAACACTTCCTCGGTTGCTGTAAGCGTATGCTAATTTAGGGTCAAGTTGAATTGCTTCGTTGTAGTCAGCAATAGCCAGGTCATAATCTCGCTTGATACAGTAAACATCTCCTCTACCTTTGTAAGCGTATGCTAATTTAGGGTCAAGTTTAATTGCTTGGTTGTAGTCAGTAAAAGCCCGGTCATAATCCCCCTTTTCGTTGTAAATAATTCCTCTACCGATGTAAGCGCTGGCAAGGTTAGGTTCAAGTTTAATTGCTTGGTTGTAGTCAGCAAAAGCCCGGTCATAATCTCCCTTTTTGTCGTAAATAATTCCTCTACCGATGTAAGCGCTGGCAAGGTTAGGTTCAAGTTTAATTGCTTGGTTGTAGTCAGCAAAAGCCCGGTCATAATCTCCCTTTTTGTCGTAAATAATTCCTCTAACGTTGTAAGCGTTTGCTAATTTAGGGTCAAGTTGAATTGCTTGGTTATAGTCAGCAATAGCCAGGTGATAATCACCTTTGTTGTAGTAAGCATTTCCTCGCTGGCTGTAAGCATATGCTAATTTAGGATTTAGTCGAATTGCTTTGTTATAGTCAGCAATAGCCAGGTCATAATCTCCCTTGTTGTAGTAAACATTTCCTCGGGTAGAGTAAGCTTCAGCAGAGTTGGGTTCTTGTTGCTGATTTGAACTTGTAGATACTACAACCCCCGCTCCTACGACTTGTGGTATTGATTTAGAAATAGTAGGAAAGATATCTACTCCTAAATTCTTGGCGCGATCGCACCAATAGCACTTTTCATAAGTCCGACTGAAATAATGACTGTCAACTCTCCCACAAATACTTAACTTATCAATTGCTAATTTGAGAACCTTCACCCAAACCGCTGCACTTGGGCGTAAATTAGGATTGGTATACCCATCATTAAAGCATTTGATAAAACATCGTTTAATCTCTGGATGCACAATATCAAGAGGAATTGTTGTGTCTACAGGTTTAATCCAACTGTTTGCTCCATAAAGCCAAAATCCCTTCTTGATTAGTTCATCAATGTCAGGTGTTTCTCCTGTTCCTATCCAATTTCCCGCAAAAGGACTTTTACCAAACAATAAGTGATAGATAATGACGGCTAGTCGGAAGCGGTCATGAACTTCAGTTTGATTAATATTAGAGAAATTTTTTCCGATTAGTTCAGGCGGTGTAAAGCCTGGCGAACCAACTTCACAATGATGAACTTGATTAGTTATAGGATGATAAACTTGAAATGAATCTGTGTCGATAATCGAAGGCAAAGCACGATTATTAACTAGAATGTTTTGCGGCTTGATGTCGCCTAAAACATAGCTTTCTGTATGGATAGCTTGAATAATTGAAGCAATATTTAGTGCTGTTGTATGGAGGAAACGCCAATCAATCTCCAGTTTCAATTTTTGGCGACGTTGAGGATTGTAAATATCGATAATTTCTTTTCCGCCAGTAATCGCTGGCATCAAAAAACCCACAAAATTACCATTACTATCTTTCAGCAAAGACTTGGGCCAAGCAAAGGAAATATGATTGAGGTATGAGTTGTGGTCTGTAGGTGGATTTGCGAGCATTACTTGTAGCTTTTGCATACGCTCTTGTGATGGCGAGTGATAAATTTTCGCCAGATAGCCATTGCGATTAGTTTCCCAAACTTCGCCTTCACCACTGTTGGCAATCTCTTTAACTAAAGTAATTGATTGACCTGTATTGACACAGGTATAAGTTTTCATTGAATTTTAGTATCTGTCAAATTATACCCTAACAACTTTTTGAATTTGCCAAAACTTGAAAAACGGATGGATTTCCCTATACGGTTATTGGAGAGGTATTTTCAATATTTTTCTCTTCCGTAGTAGGCTTGTCAATATCAGTTTTGGATTCCGGAATCTCCTCTTGCTTAGTATTTTCTACATCTGGATGTTGTACTTGTTCTTCATGTTCGTATAAGCACAAAAGCAAAGTTTTATCATCGTTGGTGCGAGCATTAAGCGGTTCATAATTGAGGAAATCATTTAAATAATCGTCTTCTTTCTCTGGAATACTGATTCCGTGCATATACTGTTTCAATGGTTCAAAGAAAGGTTGATGAGGTGACCAGTCCGAAAAGCGAATAGCTACCTTTTCCAATCCATCAGTTGAAGCACAGATAAACTGTTGAGGTTCTGATAACACCTCTACTTGCATTTCATCCAAAGCATTGGTTGAAGTAATAAAAGTTGTTTCATTGACAAACTCTCCCTTGTCTGGCTTAAAGAGCATTTTGTACTCTGAGTTTTGGGGATAATAAATCCATCCCCAATCTGCATTGCTGCTATCCAGTTAGGGGTAGCTACAAAAACTAAGAGTGTACAAGCTAACTCATTAGGTGAGTAACCATTTTTATCGGCTGTATTTTTCAAAGCTGCGATCGCTTTTTTGACTGTCTCTGTAAATAGGTTTTTAGCTTCTTCTTCGGACAAGTCAGCATTACACTTTTCCTGAGCGCTTCCCTGGTTTTCGAGAGATTCAATACTTTGATATTTTTTATCTCTATATCTTGTCTCCTTAAACTCTATAATTGCAGATCTAAGATATTTAAGTGCTGTGACAACTGCTAATCTAGCCCCAACACGAGAATATTTAGCACTACCAGCACCATCTGCAACTGCGCCTATAATCGCATCCCCAATAATGCAATATTTTCCATAATCTTGACAACCTATTCCCTGCTTTTTATGACTAGTTCCTTGAGCAAAACGCACAACTTTTTTCCAAGCCACAATATATCCTCAACCTCTAGCTAATAACTTGACCCCATCCCGTAGGTGATAACGCTACAGCAGCACCTACCTTTTCACTGGAAACACGCTTCATTGAAGTAGAAAGCCAGACAAACAAAGAGCGAAAATCTAAGCCATTGAGCAATAGTGGTGGACGGTCTGGTGGTGCAATTTGTTTTAGAGTATTCATATCAGCACCTTTAACACCAACGGCAAAGAAACACAATCGACGATTTGCTTCAGCTTCTCTCACTTGTTGTGCTGCATACTGCCAGCTATCAGTTGGTGCGCCATCCGTAATCAAAAATATCCAAGGGCGATAGTATAAAATACCGTTTTCTTTGTAAATCAGTTTGCGGATTTCTAACAAATGTAGGGCATGTTCAATCGCCTCACCCATTGGAGTTTGACCATTTGCCTGTAGAAGAGGTGGTATAAACTGGTCAATAGTCACAAAATCTTGAGTAAGTTCCACTGGACCAAATGTTACAACAGCTAATTCTATACTCAGTGATGCTTGGGAATCTCTCTGTACATCTTCTTTAAAAGCTGCAAGTCCTCGATTCAACTCCTCAATTGGTTGACCTGACATAGAACCAGAAGTATCAAGTAATAAAATTACTGGGCAGCGATTTTCTGGATTATTAACAAATTCAGGCATTCCTACAGCCATCTGATGCTCCTGAGTCAGTAAATGTGTTTGCGTAATATATCCTTTATATTTTGGTAAACATTACTTTGATAATGTAATTTATACTGAAATCAATCAGATGTACAAAAACTTTCTGAAACTCTCCTAACTCTGTGCCAACAACCCTGATTCGACCAAATACATTACCCAATCTGTTAAAGTCTAAGCGGTATTGAGAATGGTTGATTGAGATAGCCACATTTGACCGAAAACAGGGTATGGGGTGTCGGGTGTCGGGTTTGAATAAATTCCCCATACCGAACATCACCTTTATGTGCCCCTACATTTATGTATGGAAGGAAATAATCATAGATATAAAAGATAAATGTATAAAATTACCAAAAAATGAATCTTATCGACCTAAGAAAGAGGCACTCGAATGGAGATGGAAATTATTTGAAGATTAGTCCACATCTAAATTTTTAATGATTTATTTAATTGAAACGAATAACTAAAATAATATTTTATTTAAATAAATCAACTTTAGTAAATAAATTATGAACCCTCAACTAAACATGTCTGAGAATATTTCAAATTCTTCCTAGTGGCTTGTATTTTAGATTTAATATTATTTAGTTGTCTCATACCCATTAAACTAATTCTCCAAGGAAAATGAGATATTATATTCTCAATTATTTTTACCCTATCATCCAATTTATCACACTTTTTTTCTTCTTCTTCGATAGACTCAAAATCTGTGTAAACCCTATTTATAGATGGAAGATGTTCCGCAGACTTATTAAGTTCTTGGAAAAGAATCTCCAAGGATTTTGACTCTGAAGGACAAACTAATTCACGAAGTTTATTTAAACTTTCTTTGTCAAGAATATCGTGTTTAAAACAGAATTTTACTTTTTTGGATTCGCCTCTTGAGTGAAATGCTTCTGTTGCTGTTATTTGTTTCCAATAAATTTTAGTATTTGCAAGATCGACGCAACATATTATTACTGGAAGGCAAAAACGTTTCCAATAGCTAATATGTCGCTCATCAACATAGACAGACCCTACCTCTTTGGATGGTAGTGACTCAAACGTCTTAATCTGAATTTTGATGATATCACCAGTAGAACGTCCATCTTCATCAATAACCTCCATTTCTGCATCTACTCCAAGGTCTATACCATATAAACGGCAAGGCCAACCGAATATACGAGTTATTGTATATGCAACTAAGTATTCTCCAGCATTGCCATTAACACTATGTTTTTTATATTCCATGTTATTTCTCTTTTAAGATTAAATTGCGCCAAAATTTGAAAAATAAAGATTAAAACCTGTATCGCTCGCACTAAACAAAATCCTTGGGTGTGTTTATTAAAACTTCAAATTCAGTAAAAACTTTGGCTTGCTCTAAGACCAGTTCCATAGCTAGTGCCTTCATCTCCCCACATTCACCACCTCATTCAAAATTGTAGGGGCAAAATAAGCAATCGTACAGAGATCAGTGTAGCAATTTGTTACGGTTAGCCTTTGTATAGGCGATGGCGTTGACCCTGACGATCGCATCTGCGCGTTTACCTACAGGTTTAAAATTATCTGCCCACTTTAATAATTTCAGGCAATGGGTTCTTTACCATATTTACTAAATAAATCGTTCAGTGCCTTTGGTGATGTTTTCATCTTCAGCCGATATCAAAGCCACGGTTTGAAACAACGGTAAATCAATGGTCTTGACTCTTTGGCGTTACAAAACTTGACAACGTGTCCCAATTTGCAAGTATCCCGGCGTAACCCCTTATGGGGGTTTAACCACCGCGCTACACCACTAACATGCGCTTGCTTAATTGATGGTGCTAAAACAAGCACAATCCCCAATCTCAGGCAAGGCAACACCGAAAAATTGTAGTAAATTTTTTACCAAACTTGGTTTATTCTTGGCGATTAAATGGCACTTGGGAATTACACCAAGGTTCATCAATTCTTTGACTGGTAACTGATCTAACCAAGATCTCTACCCCTTCAAGCGGTTTTCTTCTTCAATCCTAGCTAGAGCGGCGCGATATTGGGCTTCATATCTGAGCCAGAATGCTGCTGTACTACCCAAAACTCGTTCTAGCTTCAGGGCTGTTTCAACATTTATCGGTGCTTTGCCATCGATGAGCAAACGGATATGTTTCGTGGTGTAGCCTAAACGCTCTGCTAATTCTGCTTGCGTCCAATCACGCTCTTCTAATAAGTCAGCAATGGTATCACCGGGAGGAGATACCCAATCTGGAGTAAAGGAACGGGTTGTCTCAATCATGATAATCCCCAATGAAAACAATACAAACAGCAGTAACTTTTGACCAATCAATGCTTCCATCCTCCATCAAGGGGATGGGGTCGTTATCTGGCTTAAATACAAGTCGTTTACCACCTTCTAGATCCACTGCAAATTCACCTGCCCTATCTCCTTTTAAGGCATGGGGACGACCTGCAACTAATTCAGTGACACAACCAGCAGCAACAAGCATAGCCAACCGAGTTATCAATTTCTTGGCACACTTTGCACCCAATTTTCTTTGTGCTAGGTTTTGTTGCTCGCATAGGTTTTGCAGTTTGCTGTCACCGAAAGTGATTTCCATGCGTTAGTAGACTCATACAAGTTTACCAAAATGGTAAACAAATTTGTTATGCTCAGAGAACATATCATATCAACTGATGCTTTACCGTTTTAGTAAATAAATTTTTTATAACCCAGTAAAATAAGTTATATTAAGCAATGCTTTGCTCGTGAGTAAGTAGGTGGGCGGGAAAATTTACAACTATGAAACGAAATGTAAAACCTCTGGAATTGGCTCGTAGTTGCGCAAAGAGCGCTCTTAGCAGCAATAAACCCAAAAGGGTTTATTTCCGCCCACCTACTTAGTAATGGAGCAAAAATGTACGTTAAGCCCAACATGCAAAGCTGTACTTAAGTTCTAGCCGGATCTCTTCGTAGAGTGATGGATCAAGTATAATTACAAGGATTGAGTCAAATCTTCACTTTAATAGCATTGTCAGCCGTGAAAAAATTTGGTGTATCACTCACAAGTACACCCACAGATTTTGCTCACTGGCTCACATGAATGAGGGCTGACGGCTGAATGCTCACGGTTGTAGCCAAGCAGTCATCGTGCGCCTTGTGCATCCAAATTTTGCTTTATAAGAGGATCGAAAAAAGGCGATGACTGCGGCAAGCCGCTCCGCGTCTACGCTGCTGGTCAAGCTGTTCCTAAAAGAGCAAGCTTATAGGACTTACACAAAAATAAGTATTAATATTTTCAGGCATAGAAAAAATAATGGTAAAATTGTTATAGCTTAAGTGTGCTGAATGTAGTTATTAAATGAGATGCTAAATATTAGCAAATAAATAATTTTACGGTAAGGTTTAAATAGAAATGAATGCTTACAAAACATATATTACAATTGAAGATCCAAATAATGTAGTTTTATCTAATTTACCATTTCAACCAGGACAAAGGGTTGAGGTGATTATTTGGACTGAAAATAATGAGAGAGCAGAAATTAGCAAAAAAGTTATGGATTTATTTGACCTCACTCAGGCAATTTCAGGAGTACAGGAAATCACAGAAGAAGAAATAGCAGCAGAGATTGAGGCTTACCGTCGAGGCGAATGAAGATTATTGATGATACGAATGTATTAGTTTCTGCTGTTCTGAAGGGTAGAGAACCAAGAGCAATTGTTCAATTTATTATTGATAATCCAAGTTGTAAGTGGATTGTGTCAGAAGAAATTTTAGCAGAATATAAAGAGGTTTTGAGTCGTAGTAAATTCAAATTAACTTCAGAAGTTCGCCGGGAGTGGTTGGAAATTTTAGATACGGTGACAACGTTAATTGAGGTGAATGAGGAAATTGATTTTCCTAGAGATAAAAAGGACGCAAAGTTCTTGGTTTGTGCTATTGCTGCCGAGGCAGATTTTTTAATTACGGGTGACGCCAACTTTAATGAAGCTCGAAGTCTAATCAAGACAACTATTATTTCTGTGTCTTTGTTTAAAAAGCTAGTTTGTGATGTGAGAAGTTGAAAATCTCCCAAAAGCTGAGAAATTTTCCGGGCGATCACACGATCAATTACGAATTATGGTGATCGCTTTTGGTTCAAGAGACACAGGTTGCCCATTGACTATTAGCGTTGTAGCTTGTATAATCTGTCCATAACTATTACGAGTACCAAATCCCTGCGCTTGGATTTTGTCTCCCACATTCGCTGTACTTACTAGCTGATTACCCACATGAGGTGGGAACTTGATGATAGCGCCATCAGAAACAATAACGCCATTAATTTCCCCCCGATGTCCCACTAACCAGTGTTGGGCTGTTCCCTCCACAGAGAAAGTACTGTAATTGCTACTAGGCGGTTGGGGTGGGATTGCGGGTGGTTGCTCCACCAAAGTCTGTCCGGTTTGGGTATTAGTAATGCTTTTGGCTTTTACCTCCTGACCAAAACGGGTAAAAGCGCCCAGGTTCCCGGAAATATTAACCATTATTCCTGGTTTAACCAGATCCACCAAGCTATCCCCCATATGGGGAAATTTCACCTGTAACCCATTATTAAGTAAGAGTCCATCCACCTTACCTTCAGGATTGAGAAGATACTGTTGTACTTCTCCCGTCGAAATGGTTTCATCTGGCTTGGGGTGGTTCCAAGGTAAAGGCTGGGCTTGTTGAGGGGTATCCTGGGGATTAGCACTCATAGAGTCAGCACCTTGGAGATTATTTCTGCGCGATCGCGCAGATGGTGTGAAGTTACTAGACTTATCCTTAAATTGGTGTATAGTATAGTCAGGGTGGTAGTCAAAACCGCGATTAAAAATTGAAATAGCCCATACCGCGAACAGGGCGATCGCAGCTCCGGTACTCCCACTAATCAAAATTAACTTTAACTTTCGTTGCCGTTCGCGAGCTTGGTTTTGCTTTGCTCTGATTTGCACTAAAGCTTGTTGAATCAACTCTGGAGGAATTTGTACCTCTGCGCCAGCTTGGATTAGCTCCTCTAAAGAATAGTTTTGATTCTCTTGGGCATACAATTGAGCTGCAAGAGCAAAAACATCGGCAGCAATTTCCTTAGGAATGCGATCTTCTGAGTTATTCATCACGAATACTGAATTCAACAAGTAACTTAAACTGTAAAACTGCAAAAATCGTGCCATAGATACAAGACATTTCCAGACTGGTGCGGCATTCTGAAAAAACAACTATTGAAATTTGGCACACTTTTTGCACAAATAGAAGTTCTACTCCCTTTGTGCTGATTGTTCCGTAATTCCATGAAACCCATCGTGTTACCTCAACGCTGGACACTTCGCCAACAGCTAACAATCCTGACCATCCTTTTTTTAAGTTTAAGTGGAGCTGCTTTGTGGTTAGTGGGACAGCTATTTCAAAGCTTGGAGGGGACTGTTGTTGCCAGAAACCAGACAGAACTAGCAGATGCCAATACTAGACTCATTAAGCTGTTTTGGGAATCAAAGGAGCAAACACCAAAGTTAGGTGAGCAGCAGGACTTGCATTTGCAAGAACTCTCAAATGAAGCGCTGACTGCTTTCTTAAGAGTGGAAGGAGGATTCTACCTCCTTCAACAAGATCGGCTTTTAGGCTATGCCTATCCTACCCACGGGGGACCTGTCCCCAAAAAAGATATTCCCCCTGCCGAGCGCGGTACAATTCTGCAATTAACTCGTAGAGCGACAAGCCAAGGCTTACCCCAGGAATTAGTACTGCGACCTGGTCTTGATATTTTAGTGCTGCGTGTTGACCCCCTACCATTGTGGGGAGCAGTGTGGACGATGAAACGCATGCCTCACGTAGAAGATGGCAATCAAAAACTCCTGAGTGTTCTGGTGGTTTTGGGAAATTTAGTGGTGGGAGCTTGGACTTTTTATATTGCTCTGCAACTTCAGTGGGGAGTGCAGCAACTCCAGCAGAGTATCAAGGCGATGTCCGAGGATCAAGCTTCGCTGATTCCCCCCCTACCCGCAGAAATGGGACTGTTGGGATCTGCAATTAATAGTATGCAATGCCGTCGCCAAGAATTAGAACAGCGCCTGCACCGAGCCGAACGCTTGACTTCTCTGGGGCATTTAGTGGCGGGGGTAGCCCATGAAGTCCGCAATCCCCTGGCTAGTATGCGGCTCAACTTACAGTATACGGAACGACAACTGCAAAAGCAAGGGATAACCACTCTACCGATCGCTAGCCTGCTAGAGCAAGTAGACCGTTTAGAGCATTTGGTGCGACGGCTGTTGTATTTTGACCAAAATCAGCAGCAAGAGGAAATGGTGAGTACTTCCCTGGAAGAGATCGCATCTGAATCTGTTTCCTTGCTGCGTCTGGCGGCAGAAGAACAAGGAGTGACACTGGTATATTGTCCTCCTGCCAAGCCTTTGCCCCAAGTACCCCTGCGTCGTCGGGAGTTGGGACAAGTGATGGTTAATTTAATCTTAAATGCTATCCAAGCTAGTCCATCATCCGGTCAAGTTGAAGTCGGCGTAGAGCAACAGGACTACTTGGTGATTTGGGTAAAAGACTCAGGACCGGGTTTGCCACCAAAAGACCGCGAACGGATTTTCGATCCTTTCTATTCCACAAAGCCGGAAGGAACAGGTTTGGGTTTAGCGATTAGCCACGAAATTGTCACACGACATGGAGGACATATTAATTTGGCATCTCAACCGGGTTGTACTGTTTTTAGCGTTTATTTACCCAAAAACGATGGCTAAAGTTCTGATAATCGATGATGAAAAAGCTTTGCGTCAGGCGATGGCGCAGATTCTTCAAGATGAAGGTCATGTTGTTGTAGAAGCAGGAGATGGACAGGAAGGACTGAAGATAATTCAAGAAAATGCAGCAGATCGTCCTGACTTGGTATTTTTGGATCTGAAAATGCCCAAAACTCAGGGTAGTGCTGTTCTCAAAGCTTTAGGAAAGACTCTGTTTGAACTACCTGTGATTGTGATGACGGCATATGGAACGAGCCGTACAGCCATTGAAGCTATGCAATTGGGAGCCTATGATTATTTAACTAAACCTTTCGATCTAGAGGAGTTAGTTAATCTGGCTCAAAAAGCTTTAGCTCACTCATTAGCATCAGCTTATCAGTTTAGTGAAGCAAATTCCCCAGCTTTAGGACAGCAAGAAGAACTATTAGGGCGATCGCCTGCAATGGCATTCGTCTTTAAACTGATCGGTCGAGTCGCTCAAGGAAATACCACAGTTTTGATTACGGGAGAATCAGGCACTGGCAAAGAGTTAGTCGCCTCCTCTCTCCATGCTGCAAGTAAGCGCAGTCACGGACCTTTGGTAAAAGTTAACTGTGCAGCCCTCCCAGAACATCTATTAGAAGCGGAGTTATTTGGTCACGAAAAAGGAGCCTTCACCGGAGCCAACCACTTGCGAATTGGTCGCTTTGAACAAGCAAATGGCGGCACAATATTTCTTGATGAAGTAGGAGAGTTGAGTTCCATCATTCAAGGGAAATTGTTGCGGGTGTTGCAGGATAAATCTTTTGAGCGGTTGGGCAGTAACCAAACCAAAACCGTAGATGTCCGCATTTTGGCTGCTACCAATTGTAATTTAGAGCAGTTGGTTCGCCTCAATCAGTTTCGGGAAGACCTCTATTATCGCTTGAATGTAGTGCGGATTGAACTGCCGCCTTTACGCGATCGCCTAGAAGATTTAGAGCAACTAACCCAACATTTTTTAAGCTCCATTGCTCTGCGCAATGGTATGAAAAGTTTAGCAATTACAACAGCCGCTTTGGAAAAACTCAGAAGTCACACTTGGCTTGGGAATGTGCGAGAGTTGCAAAATACTTTAGAGAGGGCAGCAGTTTTTTCTGGAGGACGAACAATTCTTCCAGAACATCTCATCTTTAGTCAAGAACATCAGATGGATTTGAACTTAGAGCAAGCTATAGCTGAATTGGAACTCAACTTAATCCGCCGTGCTTTAGCCCTCTATCCCCAGGAACCTCATAAAGCCTTAGGGCTTTCTATTAAAAGCTTTGAGCAAAAAAAGAAACAATGGAATTTATAGTGAAAAGGAGTCAAGAGTCAGGAGTTCTCGATCTTCTGACTCCTGACGACTGACGTCACAACTCCCTAACTGAGAGCGATCGCAAGGCAATTAGGAACCAATATTATGAACTCTTTAAATTCAGCACCAGCACCAGAAATACACTTAGAAACTCAAACAGTCCTTTACC
>CAZZYE010000089.1:8198-14100 GCA_964658145.1 uncultured Stigonema sp. | reverse complement strand
GTTCCCTGTTCCCTGTTCCCTCTTAAGATGCTTAAATAAACTTTGTTAGTAGCTTCAACAAGAATGGGATGGGGAATTTGAGGAAAGTTTGGCGGTAGTACTCATCTGCTGCTTTCTTAATGGCATCTGCCTGGGTAGGATAAGGGTGAATGACGCGAGCAAGGGCGTTGAGACCCTGTTTAGTTACAATTGCTAAAGTGATTTCACTGATGAACTCTCCTGCATGACGCGCCACGATTGTTCCTCCCAGAATCTGGTCTGAACCGCGTCGGTGCAGAATTTTGACAAATCCTTCCGGTTCACCGTCCGTCAAGGCTCGATCGACGGTTGAGAAGGGAATGTGGATAGTCTGAGTGTCGAAACCCTTAGCGTGAGCTTCCATCTCATATAGTCCGACATGGGCAACTTCTGGATCGGTATACGTCACCCACGGCATAACCAAACTACTGAGTTTACTGCGTCCCAATCCAAAGGGACAAAACAGCGAATTTTTGATGACGATTCGGGCAGCCGCATCAGCCGCATGGGTATATTTCCAGTTCATGCAAATGTCTCCAGCGGCATAGATGCGGGGATTGGTGGTTTGAAGATAGTCATTCACCACCACCCCACGATGGGAATCGTATTTTACACCAACAGCTTCTAAATTTAGTCCCTCTAAATTAGGAGAGCGTCCGACACCAACCAGAATCTCGTCTACCACCACCGTTTTAACCGCACCATTCTGCTGGTAGTGGATGACCTTGCCGACATTCGTCTGTTCTACCTGTTCGAGGGTGCAATCCAGAATAATGTGCATACCTTCCTGCAAAAAGCGTTGCTGAACAATTTTTGCGGCATCGGCATCTTCGCGATCAAGCAAATGCCCATTTTTATGCAATAGTGTTACCTCACTGCCGAGGCGTTGGAATGCTTGCGCCAGTTCGCATCCAATCGGTCCACCGCCGATGACGGCTAACCGTCTTGGGCGATGGGTGAGGGAAAAGACAGTTTCATTGGTCAGGAATCCGGCTTCGGTAAGTCCAGAAATCTGGAGGTGACTCGCACCGGCACCTGTGGCAATGACTGCTTTCTTAAAGTACAATCGGCTGCTGTTGACTGCGATCGTTTTGCCATCGATAAACTGACCACTTCCCAGAAACACATCTATTCCCAGATTACGAAATTCTTCTGCTGAATCGTGGTGACTAATTCCGGCTCGAATGCGCCGCATCCGCTGCATTACCGCTGCAAAATCAATGTCTACTGATTCTGGTGGACGGATACCAAACGGTGCGGCATTCCGGATGTTGGCCGCCACCCGCGAGGACTGAATCACGGTCTTGGATGGAACACAGCCTAGGTTGAGGCAATCACCACCCATCAGACTTTTCTCAATCAGTGCTATTTTTAACCCTAGTTTCAGCCCAGCCGCCCCAGCAGCGACGACCAGTCCGGCGGTTCCAGCACCAATCACTACGAGGTCATAGCACGGCGCACTTTGAGGATTCACCCAATCGAGCGGATGAACGTGAGAAATTAAAGATTGATTGTATTCATCTAGTGGTTGGACGAAAGGTTGATCGCGAATTGATTGCGGCATACGTAGATTTTCTGTTAAGTGGTTGACAGTTTGGCAATTTTTTATCTCCTTGTGCCTAGCAACACGCAAAGGTTCGCGGTTTTGGATCAGCGAATGTTTTCATAGAAGCGTTTGAGGTAAGCGGCATCTGCACCCATTCCCCACAAAAACCCGATATAGAGGTAAATAGCCGTTGCTTTCAACGTCCCCCACTTTGCTACTCGTCGATCCGACGATTGCACCACTCGATTCACTTGGTAAATACGTCCATAGGGAAGCAGCTTGAGACATAAGTTAGCTTCTTCCATAATTGGCAGTGGATCGAAGCCGCCACAATCTTGAAAGTCACCGCGACGGCAAAACATCACCTGGTCGCCAAACAAGAGTCGCAGACCTTTGAAGCAGAAAAGGTAGGGGCGAAACAGTAAGGGGGCATAGTAAGTCTTCAAATAATTATGCAATGACACTCCCCAGCGCGTCTTAGTTGTTCCGGTCATTAATGAAATGAATCCGCCACAAGCGATCTCCGGGTTTGCCAAGGTCTTTTCAATCACCGCAATTAGATCGTCGGGTACCAGGGTATCGGCATGAAGAAAACAGAGAATATCCCCGGTTGCGACCTTTGCTCCCTGGTTCATTTGGATTGAGCGTCCGACCTCGGAAACAATAACCGATGCCGAGGTGTTACGAGCGATCGCAACTGTTTCATCAAAGCTACCACCATCTACAACCAATGTTTCCCAAGCTGGCGGGTCGAGCAAGTTCAGGCAGCGTAGGGTTCTTGCCAGAGAACCAGCCTCATTTAAGGTAGGGATAATAATGGAAACGCGAGACATATTGGCATCTAAGTTGGAGAACCCGTTGCTCGATCAATTATACTGAGGTAATATTACCTCTCGGAGGATGACTTTGCGATCGCGCCACTGCACGAACTGCCAGATCCAGCTGTACAGCCAAAGCAATGCCGTCCTGTCACAATTTGGCGTTGGAAAATTTCTAGATTGAAATCGCGAATGTGGGGGCGATCGCCATTTGGTTGCTGGATTTCTAAATCCAACATCTGATTGAAATCGCAGTCAAAGATGCGACCATCCCAAGAGATAGATAGCGTATTACGACACATCAACCCGGAAATCGTCGCCGGGTTGAACGAATTGACTAGGAGTTCCATATAGCCTTGCAAGTTGCCCGATTCTTCCAACCACTCCAAGAACCGAGAAATTGGCATATTATTGAGGGCAATTAGGCGGTCGAAGGTAATCCCGTAGTTTTCCAGCAAACCTGCTTTCCACTCCTTTTCTAAGCAAGCATTGCTAAATGCAAGGGAAGCACCGACTGGATTCGACACCAGTACTAACTGCCTATGTGAGTTGCCCTGTCCGTAGCCTGCTTCATTCAGACGATTTAGCGCTGCAACTGACGAATCGAAGGTGCCGTCTCCACGCTGGCTATCAGTTAAGAGTCTACGATAGTGCGGCAAAGAACAAACGATCTCTACTCCTCGTTCTGCAAACCATTCTGGTAAATCTTGCATCCGTGGCAGCAATAGAACAGTTAAATTGCAGCGATTGATGACATGCTTGCCGCGTGCTACGCACTGGTCAACCAGATAGCGAAAATGTGGATTTAGTTCGGGTGCTCCGCCCGTAAGATCGACTGTGTGGGCTTCCGTGCGATCGAGTACTTGCAGACAAGCATCTACCGTCTGTTTGTCCATATTTTCAACTGTGCGACCAGGACCTGCATCTACATGGCAGTGGCTACAAGTCATATTACACAGCTTGCCGAGGTTGATTTGAAAAATATCCAGCTTCGCTCTTTGAAGGGTTTGCCACTGGTGGTGAGCAAGGGTTTTAGCAAAATTTCCTTGCTGCGGCGTCTTTGATAAGTCAACGGCTGCTAAGTCTGCAAGCTGTTGTTTGGGGTCAGCTAGGGGCGATCGTCCGTGTAACAAAGAAGTAGACATTGTACAATCCTTTATTTTCTGCTTGTGGTTTTCATCTTAAAGCTTGTCTACTCGCTTCCAAACAGGCAAATCTTCTGGACGATCGACATCGCTTAGGGTGGGGAGGGAGGTCAGAGATAGATTCAGTTTGTCGGCAATATCTACCGTTTGCTGAAAAACGCGATCCGTACTCCAAGCGATCGCCTCAAACAATTCCGGCACAAATTGCCGCAACCCAATCAAATAATAGCCACCATCAGTTGCCGGACCCAAAACCAAGTCAGTCTGCTGTAGCTGCTGAAATGCCTGTCCTAATATTGTATCAGTCAAATCGGGGCAGTCGGTGCCAATAATGATGGCTGCATCGACTGGCTCGGCAAAAGCGGATTGAAATGCCTGCGCCATGCGATCGCCCAAATTTCCGGAATTTTGAGGTTTGTAAAGTAGATCGGGTCCTAACCAAGCCTGCATCCGCGTACTCTCCCCTCCCGCAAAACAGACTTCAACGGTTAAAGGATGGACTTGCCGCAATTGTTTAACCTGAAAAAGGGTATGTTCGGTCATCCGGCGATGTAAGTCTGCTGCTGCCTCATCTCCTAAAGCTGGGATCAGACGAGTCTTTGCCTTCCCTGGCTCCGGGTAGCGAGTAAAAACAATTAAGCGTTCTCTCACGATTTTACGATATTTATGTAAAAGTTCGTAGTTGTGCTTCAACGCACAGTATTGAGAGCACAGAGAGCGCAACTACCATACTAAATAGTCTAGTATTGACTTCATCTCATCCGAACGAATCAGGAAATATTCCGCAGTGATCGATATGGTAGAAGCAAAAGTGCGCGAACAGTACAACCAAATGGCGGCGGTGTACGATCGTCGCTGGAGCCACTATCTTTCCAATACACTCTCGTTCCTCCTTGACTGGGCAAAGATTTCTCCCACAGACGCGGTTTTGGATATCGCTTGTGGTACTGGAGAGTTTGAAAGATTGGTACTGGTGGAGCATCCGACACAACAGATCGTAGGAGTAGACCTTTCCGAGAAGATGTTCGAGATAGCCCAACAAAAATGCCGCGCCTATCCTAACGTTTCTTTTCAAAACGCTTCTGCATCAGTATTGCCTTTTGCGGAGCGCAGCTTCGATGTAATTGTGTCAGCCAGCGCATTTCACTACTTTGATGACCCGATTGCGGCGTTAACAGAAATGAAACGCGTTCTCAAGCCTGAAGGTGAAATAATTATTCTAGATTGGTGTAAAGATTATCTGCTGTGTCAGATTTACGACATTGTGTTGAAGATTATCGATCCGGCTTACAAACAGTGCTACACCCAGACCAAGTTTCATAGTTTAATTGTCAATACAGGCTTGGAAATCCATCGTGCCACAAGAGTTCGTTTCGGTCTTGCTTGGGAATTGATGATCGTTACTGCTAGACTTGGGCAATAATTAGTTAACGTATGTTGATTGACAAATTAAATGACCACTTGACAAATTAAGAGTAACTTAACATTTTTGGCAACATCAAATACCGAAAACTAGTAAACTTATTCAGCCGAGAATAAATCTTACTTTGAGAAAAGTAGTCTAAATGTAGGCATTATAATGGTTATTCTCATCTACTCTATGGAGCGCGATACGCACTTTCCGGCGTCGGCGCTTTACGCCATCGCACCCTCTAGCTCCGACAGTTACTTGTGTGTTGAAGCGATCGCACGAAGTAAAGTTGGACGCCTTGGTTCCCCAACCCCCTCGTATATGACTGCTCTGCGCCCCCGTGTCTTATTAGATATAATTTATACCAAAATTTTCTGGCGCTTACGCTGCACAATCCAGCTTTTTTGAAGTTATAACAAAGACATGTTTAAATAATGTTTGCTTCAATAAAAGTTGAGTTGATTATATGTTAATAAGAAAAAATATTACTGCTAACTTAATTACTACTACCATAGTTGTTTCGGGTATAGCTTATTTTTCAGCCAGTATGACTTGGGCAAAAGATGTTGTCAAGAGCGAAAATATCAAGAGCACGGTAGCAGCTCGTAGTTCCGAGCAAAAATCCGCAACATCTACACATTCAGATACTCGCTCTGCTTTTAACAAAAATACGGTAACTCCAGTTCTTTTAAACGTTCCTAGTCCATACCCTGATGCTTGGGTTACAACAGAGCCAAGTGCGTCAAAATAAGAACGCGCGCGTACAGTATGAACTCAATTATAGTGAAGAACAGATTATTCGCCACAGGGGCTGTTCTGGGTGTGCTAGGTGTCATGGCTTTTCAAACCATTTTTTATTAATACGAGTTATGGGCGGCACTTTGGTATTCCGAAATACAAGAGTCCCAGCCCAATAGACATCTCAGGAAACTAATTATGCGTTACCTTCCATCCTTGTAGAGAC
>CAZZYE010000089.1:0-8188 GCA_964658145.1 uncultured Stigonema sp. | reverse complement strand
CGTCTCTACATTGTTTTTCGGAGATGTCTAATCACTTTTTGAGTATTTAGACGATGGATATTCGCTCTTAGAGTTTTTGGACAATTTCCCATCTGTCAATAGGAAAGATGCGGTACCTTTTGAAACTTGCTCGTCAACACGTTGAACATGAAAATTATTCTGGATGAAAATTTACCAAAAGCTTTCAAACGCTATTTGTCTGCTTATAAAGTAACTACCGTTCAACTCAGTTAAGCTGATTCTTGCAGGAACATCGGATGAGAGAAGATCGCATCTTCTAATGTTTCTATGAGTTCCGTGGCACTTTGACCACTAAGTTTGTACTTCCAGCGTTTTTGAGTCAGCGCAGCCAGATTTTGAGCGTTCAGGATAGTTGTGCAAAGATGGTGGATTTCTTCGTCAGCTAGAATCCGATCGCAGAATGTAACAACCTCCCCATCATCAGTAAAAAGCTGCACATCTTCGGTATTTAACCAAGTCAGGAAGCGATTGACAGTTTCTGGACTAACAAACAATACCTTGTCCGGTTGATTCTTAGCATTTTTCTGAGCTTTCTTTTTAGCTTTTTCCTGCTCCCTAATCAATCGATTGACTTCATCAATCGCAGTCCGGAAAAGTCCTCGTTCCACCAGTTTGATGACTGATGTAGCTTGTATAATGTACTGGTACTCTGGCGCAAGTGACCCGATTGCTTTCTGATACTCGCTCTTAAAGCTTAGCTGGATTGCCTGATCCCGTGTTTTACGTTCTTCCTCTTTTAAGGCTTGCTCAATTAAGTTGAATGCGTACTTGTACTGCTCCTGGGTAACTAGCTGTTTGATCTGCTGAGTGAGGAGTTCTGGAGCTTGCGCGATCGCTTGATCGCACCTCTCTTTAAAAGCCATCTGCCTAGCCTTTTGCTCTGCCTTTTCCTTGGCTTGCCTGCTAAGATGTTGGTTGGCGTATTCCTTGATCTTAGTGAGAATTTCCGGCATCGCTTTGACGATTACTAACATCTGTTTCAGTCCCAGTACCGGATAGTCACCGTACTTGGTGGAACCCCACCGCACGATCGGCAGCAGACCGTTTATTTCTTGCAACCGTCGCCTATTTGCTGTGGATATACCAAAGATTGATTCAAAGGCATTAATTGACATTTCTAACTGGGGGATGATTTCTTTTTTGAGCCAAGATTTAGTTTTAGTTCTGGCTTGAACCTGGATTAACTCAACTATTTGTTCCTTGGTCATTGATGCCGATACACCTTCAAGTGTTACTAGTTGAGCCTTAGTTAGCTGATCCAACAGGCAGAATGCATATTCCTTGAGTTCAGTATCCCCGTACTCCCAGTAATATGCAGATAACAGCGGTTTAATATCCCCAATATCCTTGCCCGGTGTCGCCTTGGTGCGTGCGATCGCATCCTGGAGAAGGAATACAATTTCTTTCTTGGTGTAAACTTTGACTTGTGACATATTAAAACACAATGACTTTTTGTTTGTTCTTTAACTGTCCTCTGGTGCAAAAGAGGGATTTTTATTTAACGTGCTGACGATTGTCCTTTAAAGTACTTGGTTAATATGGTAGTAAAAATTTACTGAAGACGTACAAATGCTCAGAACCCAGGCTCCCTCCAAGGTACTGCAGTTGATTTCTTAGCTTGACATCCCGACAGCCAAATACACTGGGGAGATCCACCAAACACTTCCTTGAATGTACCGCCTTGGGATTGGTGGATTGTTTGCTCGCCTTAGTATTGCAGTTCACAAAACCTCCAGTTAACACTCATACCTTACCTCCCAATACTTGTCGATTAACGATAGTCGAGGTGCCAGAAACCCGGTTTCTTATTTTCCCTCTTTCCGAGCAGTATTGCCTTACCTCCTAGTTCCCACAACTTCAAGCCTTGGGAGTCGTCCAAGTAAAACTACTTCTTGGCTATTTTGCCCAACTAAAGTAAAAAAGCAATAATACCATTAGACAACTTCTAAAGGCGGTTCAGAACAGATATACTGGATGAAAAAATAGCAAAAACAAAAATGATTACCTGAGTCCATAGTCCAGTAAGTTCCGATCCAGAAGTTATGGGCGGCACTTTGGTATTCCGAAATACAAGAGTCCCAGCCCAATCACTTTTTGAGTATTTAGACGATAGTTAATGGGAAAACTTGATGCAACAGAAACATCTCTTTCAATTGCTACTCAACTATTTGCAGGTTCATCTCCTTGGATGGCTGATTTCTTTTAACAAGCACTCTCATATCCTCGCATTTGTCTTATCCAAAGCTGCCTGCGCGTTCCGTTTAATTTTTAATTTTTAATTTTTAATTTGAGCGAAGCGTGCGCTGCTATTAGAAATCAAGATTTACAGCGCTAACGCCATTCACTTCAGTCTGGGAAAGCCGCACCACTCATTGGGTCGCGGATATACAGTCCCAGTGTCAGACTTCGCATCACTTCATCCCAAACGGGTGTTAGCTGTTCTGCTTGGTCTACCCAATAATCGAATGTAATCAAGCACTGAACATTCGACCCCAAGCCAATGCAAGTCCGCGAAAAAGCTTCCCGTGGCTCTTCTTGGGTGTCGATAAACTTAATCTCTGTCCAGACAATCCGGGCAGTTTGGCGCTTGATGGTGACGATTTCTCCCTTAGCAATTACGTTGCGACTTTCATTTTCTATCACTTTCTTCAAAGTGGATGAGAGCGGAAATAAGCTCCAGTCGTTGGGTGGCAGGCGATTGAAAGATACTTCCAGACAACAATCATCCTTGGGCGGTTTTCTATCGAGGAACTTGAATGATTTTTCTTGTGGCTCAAAAACCCAATTCTGGGGTACATTGAAGCGAACAGACCCCCGATCTGCTACAAAAATCTTATAGCCTGGTGGAGATTCCCAGTGATGATCGGGTTTTAGTTCAAGCGTTTCTTTAATCCACTGGAGATTGCTTTTCTTACGCTTTGCCATAGTGTTTTTGCTTGCTAGAAGTGATGATTGCGATTGCTCTTCCTGGTTAATATTATCAAATTGCCAGATGTTGCAGCCTTGCTAGGGTTGTCTTTCCACGGACTGATTACCGTGATTCAGCTACCAACGAATCGCACCACACCTGAGTCTGGTGGACGGGACTTTCACCCGTATCAGACCGGAAGTTCAACCATGATGGCAGTAATCTGCTGCCTGGTTAGTGGGGTTATTTACGGACTGGTTACCGTGATTCACCTCACAACGAATCGCACGCTCATAAGAGCCTCCATTTCTGGGTAAAGTTAGCTGACGCTCGTGCCGACGCTCGTTCCTCGCTAACGCTTCGCTAACGCTAACGCTGCGCTTGTGGTAGGTAGTGCCTATCTATTAATCGCACCACATAACCTAGCCTTGTGTTGGGATCTCGCACGAAAGGAACGGTCTTACTCATTTCGACTGCCTCTTTATCAAGATGCCAACACACAAGCGATCAATAACCGAGCTAGTCTAAAAAAGTTTAGTGAGGTCAAGCATAAACAGCGCAGTTATTTAGGAACGGATACCGGATTTTCAGCGATGAGAGCAGTGCGATTTGAGTCTTGATGTTCCCTGAGAACATACAGCATCACTAGACCGAAAAGAGTGCTGACGGCAATCGCGATCCATAAGGAGTGGGCGATCGCTGGAGATTGATCCATTGCCCAACCGCCTAAGATCGGACCAACGAAAAAGCCGAAAGACCAACATTGATAGCTGATGGCAAGATAAACGCCTCGCAATGATTCTGGCGCAAACTCTGCGATAATTGCTGGCGCAAACGGTTTATAAATGGCAGTTGCGATCGACAATACACTGAATGCCGCAATCATTCCAACGAGCGGCATTGATAACATCATATGAGTTGCCCAAACCAAAAAGAATCCACCGCCCCACAACAACATTGAAATCATGAGAACCTGAACGTTCAACAATGAAGTCAATATTTGCACTAACGGTAACTGCAACATTGCGCCAATGCCGACATAACACCAAGTAAACAAGTTCGCAACACTAACTAATGAAGATTCGACCTTTGGCGTCGCTTGTGGAATACTGGCTGAAATGAAGTTTGTAAAATACAGTGGTAGCGTACTATGAACCAAGGCAATGTAAGTTGTAAACAGGACGTTGCTCAACACAAAAAGTTGCAGCGATCGATCCTTCAATGCCAAACCAAATCCTTGTAGCGTATCAGAATGTTCAGGGGTATCTTGTCGAGTCTCCGCGATGCCTTTGGCACTGCGCGAATCGGGGATCGCAACTTGGATTAACACCAAAAACACCAAGAGAATCAGCCCACAAATCAGAAACAGCGTTTGCACCTGCGCGACTAGAGAAAGTAATATTCCGCCGACCAAGATCCCAAGTCCACTGCCGAGACTATCTGCCAATACCAAAATGGCAAACGCTTTTTGGCGTTGTTCTAGAGGTGTGACATCGATAACCGAAGCATCTGCCGCCGTCCAATAACATCCAGAACTCAATCCCATGATCAAATCTGCAACTATCAACATTGGCAAATTTGGGATCAGCGCTAACAAGATCGCTGCCAAAATTGACAGCCCAGCTGAAAATAACAGCGTTTGTTTGCGACCATACTTTGGAGAATCAGCTAAGTAGCCGCCTAAGAAATGTCCCAAGACCCCAGCCAGCGACCCACTGCCCCTTGCCATGCCCACAGCCGTTGCTGAAAAGCCCAATTGATTGACAAAAATCAGCGGTATAAAGAACTGGATGGTTCCATGTCCCGCCTGATGGAGCGATCGCGCCAGCGCCTGTACCCAGACTTGATAACTTGATGGTTGGAGCAAAAAGGGTCTAAGATTGACACTACTTTGATTTTCCACTAATACCTCCCAAACGCAGCGGTATTGGCAAGACAAAACTAACAGATGGCAGATGTAATCGCCCCTTCTAACTCAAACACAACCAAAGCGCGATCGCTTTCCATCTTGCACTAATTACAGGAAAGCGATGTCTGACGAAAAGCTGACGATAGAGATTGTTAGCGGTTAGTAGTTAGTTATCAAAAAGTACCACTAACCACTAACCAGTCTCAACTCGAAGTTGCAATGAGCAACAATCGAGAGGCAGACAATTAGGTGCTTTTCCGGGGCTTGGGAGTGGTGCGTCGGACTTCGCGTTTTTCTTGTTCTCGAAGACGGCGATCGCGCCATTCTGCCACCGTTAAATAACCAATACCTCCGGTAACTAATACTAATAGCACCAAGGCTAGCATTGCTAAAACGCTCAAAAATGGACTTTCCACGATTCTTCTACAGTCCGTTACGACCCCAAACTACCATTGCAATTGACCAGGTGAAAACAACCAGCAGTGAAACCCAACCCAGTGTCAAAATTTCCATAACTTTACTTTTAAACTCAATTAGGAAGAACTCCATCCTTTATCATAATTCAAACACCTCTGCTTTAAAAGCTGGATCATGAACAATACATCTAATGCTGACTTGATGCCAGAACGTTTAGAATCCCTTAAAGCTGGTGTGATAGCAGGTTTTTGCCTTGGTTTAGCTTTCGTCATCACGACTTTAGTAAATAACCTAGTACTGGCAAAGTATTTTCAGGCACTCAGCAGTCTGCACATCGGTATGCTGAATTGGCATTGGTTGGTGAGTGGCGGCATCGCTTGCTTCTCAGGCTTGCTATTTGGCGTCACCTACCGCTATATCATCCGGGAAGATAAAAACCCGCAACTAAAAGCTGGGGGAGTGATTGCCTTTGGAGGAGTGCGAGGTTTAGCCCAAGTAGATGTTGGGTTTTCTTGTGCTGGCACTGTTCTGCCTTTTCTCGTACTGGGTTTGGAGAGTATTTTGTGGTTTGGGTTAGCGGCGATCGCTCTTGATACCGCTATGCAACTCGGCTGGATCAAACCTTTTAAATCAAGCTAAATTATTGAATTCATATAATTACTTTTTTGTCAAGTCTAATATTTAAAACTTTTTTTGCCAAATACCGAGTAATTACTCCCTTGCCGCTATAAGATTACTCATCTGCTCCTCAGTTTCCTCTGCGTTCTCTGCGGTTCGTTAATAGGTATTCTTTGAGCGGGATGGGAGTAGTATAATAATCACAATTAATATATAAAGGAGTACCAGTTGACATTACCGGAAAAAAATCAGGTATTCCAGTTTGAAAGTCCAGATGATAGTCCTGGATTTTTACTATGGCAGGTATCTAATCTCTGGCAAAGAAAAATGAATGCAGGGCTGAATCATTTGGGACTGACTCATGTCCAATTTGTGCTGTTAGCAGGAATTGTTTGGCTGTGTCAAGGTGAAGAAACAGTTACCCAAGCACGGTTAGCTGCTCATGCTAAAACCGATATAATGATGACATCAAAAGTTTTACGTGCTTTGGAACAAAGAGGTTTAATCAGGCGGGAAACTGACACTAAGGATACAAGGGCAAAATCATTAACTATAACTCAGTTAGGCTATGATTTAACAATCGAAGCAATTAAGGTAGTAGATAAAATTGATAATGACTTTTTCAGCTTCTTGGGTCAGAAAGTAGCTGATTTTAACAAGTATCTGCACTTAATTTTAGCTTCTGGCAAAAGTTTGCCAGACTAAAAGTCTGGACGGCAAAGGTTGAATAAAGTCACCATGGAAAATAACAGAAACTTTTATTTTATTATAGTCGATTTAGAAGCTACTTGCTCTAATGACGGAAGTATCCCCAGTCACGAAATGGAAATAATCGAAATTGGCGCGGTGATGCTTAATAGAGCAACATGGGCAATTGATTCTGAGTATCAACAATTTGTTCGACCTGTGAGACATACCCATTTAACACCTTTTTGCACAGAGTTGACTAGTATTACTCAACAGGATATTGAAGCTGCCCCTAAATTTACAGAGGCTATTTCTCATTTTAAAGAATGGATTTATTCATGTCCCAGTCATGTTTTTTGTTCTTGGGGAAACTACGACAAAAAGCAATTTATTCAAGATTGCGAGTTTCACAATGTTCCATATCCTTTTGGTTCAGAACACAGAAATTTAAAGAAGGAATTTTCTGATTATCTTGGCGTATCCAAAAGATTTGGTATGGCACAAGCTCTCCAACATCTTGGAATAGAATTGAAAGGAACACACCATCGCGGGATTGATGATGCCCGCAACATTGCAGCTATATTCCGACATATCAACACCACAAAAAAACAAGTTGAAGAACTTAAATAGCTTGCTATTAGCTAAAATAGCAGGTAAAAAAGATTCTTCCTTTGAAGATGTTTCTTTACCCGGATAATTTTGTAAAAGGAGAGTCAATCTTTAGTGCCTGTTCGAGTTCGTCAACACGTTAATCCACTTGCGAACAAGTATCAAACACCCCTCAGTCCCCTAGAGTGGGAAAAAGTTTATACTAAGCCAAACCAACCACTACATCTAGATATTGGCTGCGCTAAAGGACGGTTTGTGTTAAGTATGGCGCAGAGAGAAACAGACTGGAATTTCCTGGGTTTGGAAATTCGGGAACCATTGGTACACGAGGCGAATAAGTGGCGCGATGAGTTGGGACTGACAAACCTGCACTATTTGTTTTGCAATGTGAATAACTCATTGCGCTCGCTTTTATCTTCCCTCCCCAAAGGAACTTTACAGCGCGTCACAATTCAATTTCCCGATCCGTGGTTTAAAAATCGTCATGCTAAACGGCGAATGGTGCAACCACTATTAGTGGAAGAACTGGCAGAGTATTTAGTGTCTGGAGGTATTGTATTTTTGCAATCGGATATTGAATTTTTGGCAGTGGAAATGTGCGATCGCTTTGCTGCACACCCCGCTTTTCATCGACTTGGTACAGGAGAATGGCTAGCAGAAAACCCGCTACCAGTTTCCACGGAACGGGAAATAAGCACTCTTGAAAGGGGTGAACCTGTCTATCGTGCCGTGTTTGAAAGAGTAATGCTGGAAAGTGATTAATTTTAACTTTTATGGCTCCTGGTTTCCACGAACCGACAATTACGGGAATGCAAGGCATCGGCGTTAAAACACCCATCGCTGCCGTAGTTGCAGCAGCTACCATTGCAATACTGCTCGGTTAAGGAAAATAGGAGGTAAAACAAAGGGAAGAGTGTTCGCGTTTAAAATTCGAGAACAAAGCCCCGGATAAATTGACTTACTTTTTCTCTTTGAGGCGATCGTACAAGTCCACCCAATTTTGCCTCTCTAGAATCAAT
>CAZZYE010000088.1:5479-14141 GCA_964658145.1 uncultured Stigonema sp. | reverse complement strand
CTCCCCACTCCCCACTAACGAGAACAAAAATTCAATTTGATTTGCCATCGCTGCCAAAATACTCCCGATAGCTGCAAATTTTGTCTTCACGCACATCAAAGGAAACTGCTATCCGATTTTTGTAAGGTTGTCCTAACAACATTCCCCGATCGCGGAACTCAAAAACAACTGTTGTCTCATTGCTGGTAACACGGTCTAGGGTGAGGGTCAGTCCGCCTTGGAAGCATTCAGAAACGTATTGGAAAAAAGCTCTAGCTTTGTCTTTTCCCACATTCAATCCGTGGAATTTTCCCGTGGGAAACCAGAAACTGAAGTCTTCTGTAAGCATATCTAGAAACTGGTTCCACTCACCTGTAGCTAAACCATGAGTGAAATGCTCAAATGCTTGATGAGCAACTTTCAAAGTATTCTCTGACCCTTTTACCATCATGACTCCTTCTCAGAGCTAAACTTGGCTCAACTGCCAAAAAGAAATTTGTAATGTCCACTCGCAAACAATACTTCAAGGAATTTGGCGTGTTCCCCCCGGACGCCCCCCTTAAAAAAGGGCGAACTTAGCCCCCCTTTTTAAGGGGGGTTGGGGGGATCGAAATTAGCCCCCCTTTTTAAGGGGGGTTGGGGGGATCTGCAAGGATTCGGCATCATTAACTAAGAAGTCTTGTACCCGCAAAGTTATTATCCCAAAAGGGATGTAAATTATCTGCAAAAATTTTAATTATTGCCCTGGTATTAAACTGGGGAATACCTCGTATGCATATGGTGGGCAATGCCCACCCTACATGTATTTCAAAAATAAAATAGGAATCCTATATTAAGCTTCTAAGGCTTTATTCCATTCTAACTGATGAGCTAAACCATACTTAATAAAATCTTCTACTTCAGCTTTATCACTTTCCCCAAAAACACCTAAGCTGTAAGGATTATCCTGCATACGTTGTGTGACTTGCTCTTTTTCAAATCGTATCAATTCCTCTCTAGGCTTATCCGGTTTAAAAAAGTCTACAACCAAGACAGTTCTGTCATAATTGGTATAATTATGCGGACAGTGTGGATAGCTGTGATCTAAAATCAAGAATTTTCCTTCATACCAATAAAGCTGCTCGTGGCATATTTTCATCGCCACATCCCCCTCTGGCACGATCAATCCTAGATAGCCACGATTCATATGAGGATTATAGTTCACATGTAGCTTGACATCCAAGCCGGGATGGAATGTTCCAAAATACACATTCCTGATGATTTTATCATCGTTCAAATTCACCTTTTCTATTACCTTAGCCAAGGAAGGGAAATATTTCTCTCTTAATGCAAGTGCTTTTTCTGATGCATCATTTGTCTCATAATCAGGATATTGTATTTGATGCAATTGAATGTATTCTTCAAGAAAGATACCTTGAAATAAAATCCCAAAAGCACTATATTTCGCATTCCCCTTGGTTTTAATCGTTTTACTTTTAGGTCCTAAAACATCATAAGTGAAACTTAACTCCTCATCAGATGCGTGTTTAATAAAGTGTGTAAACTCATCTCTAATCACTAGCCAGTTATCTTGAAAGCTTTCGAGAAAAGGAAATTGCTTTGGGTCCATATGATACTCATTAAAACTTTCCATTATCTTTTCTCCTAAAGATGATTAATACCGTTTCTCCATGAAGCTGCGCTAAATATTCTCTCTTAGCCCCCCTTAAAAAGGGGGGTTGGGGGGATCTGATTTATGGCAACTTCATATAGAACTGGTATGAGTAAAAAAGGTTACTGTGTCACGGTACGATGTTGGAATTCCTGACACAACCAAAATATTCATCAATAGCTAGTTAAAAAACGGCGTTGCTGATTCCATGTATGAAAATGATTTTACGTAATGCCAAAATCATTGTAGGGACGTTCCACCGGAACGTCTCTACTTAGGGAATACCAAAAAATAAATTATCCATTTTGTAGGGTGCGCTCTTCGACAGCGTAACGCACCGACAAGGATCTGTTGTGGTGCGTTACGACGTTCCGTCTAACGCACCCTACACGACATTGGAGATTTTTTTAATTGGAAGTCCCTTATACAATGGTTGAATGGAATAATATCATCTGTGTTAATATTGTTAAACTTTTGGGTTCTGTACCTATTTTAATGTAAAGTTACTGTGTCTGAAGCTGCCGTATTAGATCAAATTATCAAAAATGTACGGGTAGTTCGTCCCCATCATGATACTGTCGAACTACTTGATTTAGGAATTAAGGACGGAAAATTTGCTCAGATTGCTCCTAATATTAACCAAGACTTGGGCAAAGAGGTATTGGACGGGAAAAACCTGCTGGGCTTTCCTGGGGTCGTAGATGCCCATATGCATATTGGGATCTATCAACGCCTTGACCTAGATGCTGTGACTGAAACCAAAGCTGCCGCAATGGGAGGAGTAACAACTACTCTCAATTATATCCGTACAGGACAATATTATCTAAACAAAGGCGGTTCCTACCGCGATTTTTTCCCAGAAGTATTGGCGTTATCAGCAGGGAATTTTTTCGTAGATTATAAGTATCACGTCGCACCTATAGCTAGCCAGCATGTTGACGAAATACCTCTGCTGTTTGAAGAACATGGTGTATCTTCGTTTAAAATCTTCATGTTTTATGGCGGCTATGGGTTGCATGGTTTGTCAGACCAGCAAAACCTCTTCCTGATGATTAATAAAGAGGAACGGTACGATTTCGCCCATTTTGAATTTATTATGCGCCGTCTAAGTTGCTTGATGGAAGATTATCCAGAAGCAAAAGAAACTATTAGCTTAAGTTTGCACTGCGAAGTTGCAGAAATTCTCAACGCATATACCAAAATAGTTGAAAAGGACTCCAACCTTAGTGGACTGCATGCTTACAATGCAGCACGTCCGCCTCATTCTGAAGGATTAGCAATTTGCATTGCTTCCTATTTAGCACATGAAACTCAGTGTGCAAATATCAATTTGTTGCATCTGAGTTCGCGTAAGGCAATGGAAGCAGCTTTGACTATGCAAACTGCTTTTCCCCAGATCAATTTTCGACGAGAAGTTACTGTCGGACATTTGCTATTAGATGTTGATACCCCTGCGGCTACTTGGGCAAAAGTAAACCCCCCGATTCGTTCCCGTGCCGATGTGGAATACTTATGGCAAGCAGTACTCAACCATCAGGTAGATTGGATAGTGAGTGACCATGCTTGCTGTTCTGCCGAACAAAAAAGAAATGCGCAAGACCCAAGTAATATTTGGTTGGCAAAGTCTGGTTTTGGTGGTACAGAATATTTACTTTCTGGTGTGTTTAGTGAAGGTAGTAAGCGGGGAATGTCGTACAACCACATGGCGAAGTTGCTGTGTTGGAATCCATCGCGGCGCTTTGGTTTGTTACAAAAAGGGGATATTGCCATTGGCTACGATGCTGATTTAGTACTGGTAGACCCAAATGAAACTTTTGTGGTACGTGCTGCGGAATCGGAGTCACAACAAGGTTACACACCCTTTGAAGGCTTGGAGTTAACGGGACGGGTGAAAAGTACCTTTTTACGTGGAAATCTGATCTACAACAACGGACAGGTTCTAGGTTCGCCCACTGGACGTTACCTAATGAAACCCCGACGACTGGAAGTCGCGGCTACACAAACAAAGTCCGCCTGCGCGGACTAATCTGAAAATAGGGTTTCAAATTTAATAGGAGCGAGAGTAATAAAAGAGCGCTAATAACTAAAATCTAACGACTACTTTGCCACAATTCTGACCACTGAGCAGGTATTCGACAGCAGCAGGAATGGATTCCACTCCATTAAACTGAGTAGGGTCAATGGTAACTTTTAACTTATCGGTGTAGAACAGGTTTAACAGGCGATCGCGTGCCTCAATCATATATTCTTTATAAAGAGGCATCAGAAACCCCCGCACTGAAGCTGCTTTCCAAAACAGCTTTTGATAAATTCGCGGTTGTGTCACTTGCTCAAAATTATTGGCATATTCGGAAATGAACCCTACCACGACTAAACGTCCCCGAACTGCCAAGTTATCCAGGCAGGTGTCGAAGACCTGTCTACCCACACAATCGAAAACTAGGTTAACACCATTGGGATATTCTTGCTTCAGGACTTGATTGAGGTCTTCTGTACGGTAGTTAATGATGCGATCGCATCCCAACTCTCTCAGCAACTGTCCCTTCGCATCCGATCCACAAATACCAATGACATGATTACCAGCTAACTTTGCCAGTTGCACTGCAATATGTCCAGTTCCACCCGCCGCCGCTGTCACCAAGACGACTTCTTGGCTTTTCATCTCCCCGACTTGTTCTAATGCAACCAAAGCTGATACACCAGTAGGCATCAGGGTTAACACCTCTGGCGTCGCTTCATGCACCTTAAATGCTAGGTCGGCGTTTATCGTCTGGTACTCCCGATACCCTCCGCCACGTCCAGTAGTGACTACAGCATCACCGACTTGGAAATCTTCGACATTATTTCCCACTGCTACCACTTCTCCCACCGCTTCCACACCCAAATCAAAGGGAGGAGTTAAGTTAATGTAGCTTACTTCGCCTCGGCAAATTAAGGTGTCAAACCCAGCGTTGACTCCAGCGAATTTGTTACGAATGACAATTTCACCGGGAGTCGGTTCGGGAATGGGGAGTTCTACAATTTCAATAGCTGATTTGAAGTCTTGCGCAAACTGTTTTGCAACTAGTTTTTTGTATGTGTTGGAACTCATATTTTATGTTTGGGGTTTTGTTGCTACCGTGTCTATTTATTCCAACCCCAAGGATAGTATGTATGAAACGGGGGTTCCCAAGCATGGTATGAAAGATGGGGATTGCCTCCGCGCACAAAGGCAAAGTATCCAGTTTCAGTATATGCCGGGGCGTGTGGAATCAGTTCCGGACGCCAAAAGTAACAGCCTGGGGTCATGTGACCTGCCTGAGTTGTGAGGCTTCCTTGGAGTACAAATTCCTCCTCAGGAATAGGATGATACTCGGAAAAAGCTTCGGCAAATTGCGGCAAACACCCAAGAAGCCAAGTGCTTCTGCCACCTTCATGACCCTTGCGTAGGGTTTTTCTCATTGCTCCTAGCGGAAAGCCTGGGGTGAGAGTTGGAGACCAAGGGATGAGTTCTGAACTAGACGAAGGTATATATAATTCTCTTTTTGCTCCTGGTGCATCGGTGAGTGATTTCATAAAGCTAGGATGACTCTCAGGCATCCACAGGGCTATTGTATTTTCCTGAGCGCTCCACGCTTCAATGCAAACACCTTCAGGAATGAAGCCGTAAGTGTAGCGACCGAGACGCAGTTGTCCAATCCGCAGTTCTCCATTAAGAACAAAAATTTCCACATTGCAGTTGAAATAACCGGGACTGCTCTCCCAATTTTGTGTCCACTCGATCAGTTCGGTGGAAGCACCAGTTTCGGGATCGAAGCTCAGAATGCGTGTCAGAGCAACTTCTGCAAGACCTTCTACAACCCAGGATTTTTGTACGACATCCGCTGATTGAATAAACTCAACGTGCTTTCTTGCCATAATATTTTTGCTAAAATTCTCTCTCTACAGTTTTAAATATCTGTATCATCTAGAAAATCGATGACTATCTTCGATATTTCTTCAGGAATCTGGTTCATCATACATATTGTTCCCTCTTCAATTTCAACCACTTTGCCATGAGGAATTGTTGTTAAAATCAAATGCTTATTGTCTGCCTTTGCTAAACCCAACCGTTCAAACTGGTTCACGTCCTCAGTTCCCCAGATTATTAAAGTAGGACACTTTATTGTGTGAAATCTTGCTTCCGAATTCACACAGTAATTTGCTACAGCCCAAATTGCATATAAAGGATAGCCAAAGCATTTTAAATCGTCTAAAACCCAGCGGTGATTTAATTCAGCAGATTCTACATAGTTTGTACGCGCTGCCCATCTTTCCATAAGGTGGGAGCCGTCTGTTTTTATTTGAAAACCTTCATCACATTTTTTTAAGAGGGCTGCTTTTCCTTCTTCACCGAAGACAATCGGATTAGATAATATAAGTTTTTCGACTCGTTCAGGATAAGCAGCCGCTACCTCCCCTGCGACAAAAGCACCTGTGTGGTTTCCCAAAATGCTTGTTGTTTTTATGCCTAATTCGTCTAGGAGCAGGATGACAGTTTTAGCATAGTCCTGAATTGAATACATTCTTGGAGGCTTATCTGAATCACCAAAACCCAATAAGTCAATAGCAATAACACGCCTTGTTTGAGCAAAAATAGGCATTAACTCCCGAAACTCGTCACTGCTTCTCGGATTCTGATGGAGTAAAAGCAGAGGCTCTCCAATTCCGCCTATCCGGTAAAGAATTTGTCCGTCTTCAGTGTCTAAAAAGGCTCGCTTGATTGGTTTGTTCATAGGATGACCGTGGTAAATTTACCCATGCGATCGTTCCCACGTAAAGTGCAATACAGTTCAGTTAGGGTTGAACGATCAGAATTTCCAGTGTGTCTTGACGTTGCATGCAACGTCAAGACAAAGGTTGACGGTAGCAATTATCTTAACTGAACCGTATTGGTATAAAGTGTGGGAACAAGAAATTATGCCAGTCTTCGTTTGATTTCCTCAGCCAAATCTTCCAGTGGTACTTCTACTTGTTCGCGTGTTTTCAAATCTTTGAGAGAAGACTTTTGCGCTGCTGCTTCCTCAGAACCAATAATCACGCACAATTGAATTCCTTGTTTTTCAGCCAGTTGCAATTGTTTGCCCAAAGGTCGCCGATCAAAGCTAGTGACAACATTAACTCCTGCCTGACGCAGCTTTTGAGACACATTTAAATAAATCGGCATCAAATCATCTTGCATATTCATCACCATCACTTGCGCTGGAGTGGCGGCTAATGAATTCAAAATCCCAGCTTTTAGTAACCGACTGATTAAGCGAGTTAAGCCAATAGAAATGCCCACACCAGGCATTTTTTCATCCAAAAATACCCCGACTAATTCTTCATATCTACCGCCAGAGCAAATACTACCTAAAGCTTCATGTCCGACTAGAATTGTTTCATAGACTGTACCCGTGTAGTAATCCAGACCGCGAGCAATGGATAAATCAATACAGAAACGATTTTCGGAAACTCCGAGATTGCGAACCCCAGCAATAACCGTTTCTAGTTCCGCAACTCCAATACTAAATTCCTCGGCTTCTAGGATAGTTTGAGCCAAGTGCTTGAGCTTATCTAATACCTCATCAACCGTGCCGTTAATTTTAATAAATTCGATGATTTTTTGAGTTTGCTCTGCTAAAATACCCTCTTTTTCTAAATCCTGTTTGACTTTAGCCTCACCGACTTTTTCCAATGTATCAATAATACCAATACAAGATTTAATTTTGTTTTCCTCAATCCCAACCGACTTAAAGAAACCCGTAAGAATTTTGCGATTGTTGATGCGAATGAGAAAATCACCGATATTAATTGCTTCAAATATCTCAGAGATAATTGCAGGCATCTGAGCATCATAAAGCAAACTAAGTTCACGACGTGCAACCACATCAATATCGCACTGACGAAACTGACGGAAACGACCATCTTTTGCTCGCTCTCCGCGAAAAACAACATCCGTTTGGTAGCGAGCAAAAGGAAAAGTCAATTCATTCAGGTGACGAGCAATATACGCCGCCAGAGGAACTGTTTGATCAAATTTTAAAGCTCTCGCTTCCGAACCAGTTTCCCCTGCCTTATCCTTTTCTGCCTGCCGATTTGGTGGCAGAATAGGATTAATACCATAAATAATGTTATCACCTTGATTACCTTTTGCCTGCAAAACTTCCAAACGTTCTACAGCAGGAGTTTCTATAGGCGTAAATCCATAACTTTCAAAAACCCTACGGATGGTATCTAGCAAATATAGTTCCAGACGCTTTTCGCCCGGAAGAAATTCTGGAAAACCGCTAGGAGTAGAAAAATTTATTTTGTCAGTTTTTGCCATACCTTTAATCAATATTGGATTAAGTAGGGTGCATTACGCCGCAACACCAATGCCAACTATTATTTTTATCCTTTTCCGGCGTAACGCACCACAATGTCTGAGATGGTGCGTTACGCTGTCGCTAACGCACCCTACAATTTGATAAATAATGTCCGCTCGCTGGACTTTCTATCTTAACCTTTCTTCTTGGATCAGGGTGCGCTTGAAGATTTGATGGTTTTTAAACCAGTGCCAGGTGCGAGCGCGATAATTATTGCAAGGACTTATCTGAATCATTTCATATAAACTCATTTCCGGCATGGTTTTATAAGAAAACCACAAAATAACCGTAGAATCGTCCACTTCCCAAGCTTTCCCTTCAATGCGATCGGTATCAAACCACAGCTTTTTGTCCCCATAGGTTGCTGGAAACTTGTGCTCCTCCTCTTTCCCATCCGACCACTTGTAACGATTAATTTGGTAATAGGGATAAGGACCATCTTCTGGAAACTGACAAGTTAAATGAGACTCATGCTTGTCCAGAATTTTTCCTTCGGTATCAACCACTGTATACGTACCTACCCAATCACCTTCGTGACGGACAAGAACAGGCATTCCCTCTCGGATAGTAGACATTGCAAATCTCCTTTACATACAAGCTTGATTGCTAGACTATAGCGGTTCTCAATTGAATGCATCACACTTGTGATTTTATTGTGGGGTGGGGG
>CAZZYE010000088.1:0-5469 GCA_964658145.1 uncultured Stigonema sp. | reverse complement strand
TTTTAGGACGGGCAGGATGCCCACCCTACAAGATCTGTATTGAATCCAAGTGGGAACCGCTATATTTCCCAACCCGTCTATTACTTCTAGCTTATTCTCTCTTCTTTCTCTGTGTCCTCTGCGCTTCTGCGGTTCATTACTCCATATTCTCAAACCACCAAGGATCATTAATAGCCTCAGTCTTAACCAAAAAAGCCTTCTTCCGCATAAACCGTTTCAGCGCCCCTGGTCCCATACGCGACCCACCCATACCAGAAAATTTAAAGGAATTTTTCTCTCCCTCATGCATAATAGCCGTCAAAGCAGCATCATTGATACTGATAGCACCCGCATCTATTTGGTGTGCAACTTCCAACGCTTCCACTTCCGACTCAGCAAAAACTGCAGCACTCAATCCATAAATTGAATCATTCGCCAAGTTAACTGCTTCCTCAACCGTAGAAAAAGACATAACAGGCATAATTGGTCCGAATGTCTCTTCGGTCATCACCTTCATAGAATGGTTGACTCTTGTGATTACAGTAGGAAGACACCACCAACCTCCACCATTATTCTCAACTTCACCGCCGCAGTGAATAACTGCTTCATTAGACACAGCGTCTTGCAGATGGTCGTTAACGATCGCTGCCTGTTTTTCTGCAATAATCGGACCAATTTCTCCGCTTTCAACTGTAGGGTAAGCAAGCTTGAGGCGTTGCGCTTTGACTACCAGTTGTTCGACAAACTCTTCAAATATAGAATCAGCAACGTAAATCCGCTCAATTGAGAGACACGACTGTCCGGTGTTAACCACAGAACCCCACAAAATTGCCGAGGTTGCTAAATCCAAATTAGCTGATGGTAGAACGATCGCCGGGTCTTTCCCTCCTAATTCCAAAAAAGCCGGAATGAAGCGTTTAGCTGCGGCTTGTGCCACTTTTTGCCCCGTCGCCACACTTCCAGTAAAGCAAACAAGATCCACATATTCAATTAGTTCAGCTCCCGTTTCCCCCGCCCCCTCAACAAAACTTAATACATCGCGTAATTTTGGGACTGTATTGAGTGCTGTTAACAGCGGTGTCATGAAGCGGGGAGCAATCTCACTGGGTTTGACAACAACAGCACAACCCGCTAACAATGCTGGTATTGTATCAATTGTCGAAAGCAACAGAGGAAAATTCCACGGGCTAATCACCCCAACCAGCTGGTAAGGAACCGCTGTTTGTTGCAATTTAATAAAAGGAATTGCTGTGTCTTTTCCAGATTCCTCCAGTAACCCAGGCGCTAATTTACACCAGCGATCCATGCTGGAAAGGAATGAGTCAATTTCCATAACCGAGATTGACAATCTTCCTGTATCATTTACCAAAGCTTCAGTCAGCTTATCCCGCAAAGACAATATGGCTTGCTTCCACTGCTGCAGGGCTTCAATTCGCCCTTTTATCCCTAGCTGTTGCCAGCGAACTTGAGATCGACGCATACGGCTACATAGCTGTCCCAGCAGCTTTTCTGGCGGCGGTATAATCACGTAGTCATATTTGCCACTGCGCGGATTACGGACTTCTATTGGTTTGGACATTCCTCAAATCACCCCCAATTTGGCTAAGCGCTCAATGGTTTCTTGCTGAGCTTGGAAGAAGTGCTTGCGGTCTACTTCTTTTTCCAGCATACTGTTAACTGGGTAGAAGTGTGACTGACGATAACTTTCAGCGTAGAGTTCAAACCGCTGTCGTGAAAGTAAATTATTCAACCCCGGTCGGCGGCGGTAGCGGCGTAAAGCAGCCAAATCAATCTCAGCGAAAGCTGCCATGCTTTCTCCTGTAGAAGTTTGGGCTAAAACCAGTCCTCGATAGTCAATAATTTTAGAACCACCATCGGCAGAAGCTATGGGGATGGAGATATTAGCAATGCCTGCTGTATTTGCCGAGACTACGTATCCTAGATTTTCCACAGCACGAGAGATTTTGGCTGCATCTTTGGGCGATAGTCCATAAACTTCTGAGGTTGAGTGCAGAAAAATCTCCGCCCCCCGCATTGCTAAACATCGCGCCACTTCCGGGTACAAAATTTCTTCCGAGGCGATCGCTGCCAAATTACCGATCGCTGTCTTCGCCACCGGAAACACACCTTCATATCCGTAGCAATCAAGATACTTATCCCAAACATCGTGCGGTGTCGGAGCAAACATCGAATTCAGCCGCCGATACCGTAAGACCACTGAGCCTGATGGGTCGATAACAAAGCTAGTTTGAAAGTACAACCCAGGAAAATTAGGGTCGAGTTCGTAGGCATTACCTGCAATAAAAATACCATGCTTTTGCGCAATTTTACCCAGGGCTTCGTACTCAGCACCCGCCATTTCCAGACAAGCTTTTTCTGCCCAAACAGCTAATGACTCTCCCATTGGAAAGCCGGTGAGGAAGTATTCCGGCAGGACGATTAAACGACAGTCATCACCGATAAAAGCGATGCTAGCAGCGATTTGTTGCCCCAAACGGTTTATAGTATTTTGCATCAAAGAACGGGCTTCTTGGCGGTCAGTTGCCCGGTTGACTGCGTGGCACGTAACCTGGAGTGCTAACGCCCTAAATGAGTCTATATTATCAGTGTTGACTGCCATGCTGCTTGCTTTGTCCAATTCAAGGTGATATGTTATAGCATACGACGGTTGCCACCCCACACCCTACCTCACATCTTGCACCTGACGACTGTAAGTCGCGGCTACACAGACAAAACCCGCCTTCGCGGGTTTCAAACCCTTGATTTTCCGTGAGTCCGCGAAGGCGGACTTGGTTTGTATAGCCGCGAATTCTATTCGCCAGGGGTTGGTGCAAGATCTGAGCTACCCCTTACCCCCTACACACAAGTTTTCGTCACTACATCTGTCTCTAGATTCTTGAAAAATTGTGTTAGTTGATCTAGAGATAATATAGTGCGTATTAAGTATTGTGTTTTTCAACTAATGCGTAAGTCCTTGGAATTATGGTCAAGAAAGTAGTTATTGTAGGTGCTGGACCCAGCGGACTTCTGATTGCTCACTACCTATTGCGTCGTAGAGAAAAATACCAAATCGATATTTATGAACGTCGCAGCGATCCTAGAATTGTTTCATTCTCTACATCCAGAACTTACCCTATCTCTCTTAACGAAAGAGGGATGAATGCTTTGAGTAATATTGACGGATTGTCGGAGGCGGTCAAAGCTATAAGTTTGTCGGTGAAGGGAGGAGTTTTTCATCAAAAAAATGGCAAGCCGCGCTTTTCGCCTAAAAATAAACCTTTAACCACTCTTGACCGTACTAAATTGGCAATTGTGATGTTAGCAACACTAACCGAAAAGTACGACTTTAGTTGCTTAAAAATTAATTTCAACTGCCAATGCACACAGGTAGATTTTTCTGAGAAAAAGGTCAGCTTAAAAAACCTAGAAACAGAAGCTGATTTCACGGTGAATTATGACCTGTTAATTGGTGCTGATGGCGCTGGTTCTGTGGTTAGAGAACAATTTTTTGCTACAGAAGATTTTGAGTGTGTGCAAGAGTACGTTCCCAATGACTACAAATCAATTTTCCTTCCTCGTCCTGACGAAAAGTTAGCTAATCACCTGAAACCAGGCAATATTCATTCCTGGCTGTTAAATGATGGAACAGTAGTTTTGCTGTTATTTCAACAAGACGAAACAGTAAGTGGCGTTATCCATTTTCCTCATGAGAAAAATCAGATAGCAAGCCTTAAGACTAAAGAAGATGTTTTGAAATTCTTTCGAGATAATTTTTCAGAAATTGGTCTGTTGATGACAGAGGAGGAAGCAGAAGCTTTTCTTAACCGACCAATTTCAAGAATGCAGACAATTCGTTGTAGCCGCTATCACCAAAGTGACAGCGTATTGCTTATGGGAGATGCTGCTCATGCAGCTTCGTTCTTTATTGGTCAAGGTTGTAATGCGTCACTTGAAGATGTAGTAATTTTTGACAATCTTTTGGATGATCATTCTGACAATTTAGCCGAAGCTCTGACACAATTTACTCTGAGGCGGAAAGAAGATGGACACGCTTTAGTAGAACTTGGAAATAACACATTTCCCCTAGCTAAAGGGTTATTTCTTGAATTCCTTATTCGGGAACTAGCTGCGAAAACTCTACACAAGCTACTTCCTAATCGCTTTGTGCCTTCGTTGTCAGATTTGATATTTGAAAGCTCAGTCCCCTATTCAAAAATATTAAATTCATACAAAGGTTGGATATCTAAAGTGAAAAAATCTAACAAGCAGTTTTTGACAAGCTTGTAGTAATTTGTGAATTTACGTTTCATGGCAATTAAAAATTAAGTGTAGCAAAAGTATGAAAGTATTTATCGTTCATGCTCACCCAGAACCCGAAAGTTTTAATGGAGCATTAACCCGCTATGCGAAAGAGGTGCTGGAAGCAGCAGGACATGAGGTGAAGATTTCTGATTTATATCAAATGAAGTTTAACCCAGTTACAGGTTGGCACAACTTCACTAAACCAAAAAATCCTAATTATTTCAAACAACTGCTAGAAGAAATACATGCATCTGAAGTAAATGGATTTGCACCAGATATTATCACAGAAATTGAGAAGCTGGAATGGTGTGATGTCCTGATTTTTCAGTTCCCTATCAGTTGGTTTTCTCTACCAGCTATCCTCAAAGGTTGGGTTGAGCGTGTATTTGTACATGGAAGAATCTATGGATTAGGTAAATTTTACGATCAAGGTCTTTTTCAAGGAAAGAAAGCAATGCTTTCTTTAACTACAGGTTCTCCAGAAAACGCTTACACTGAAAACGGTGTCGCTGGTAATATACATACCATTTTGTTTCCTATTCACCACGGAATTTTGTACTTTGTTGGGTTTGATGTTTTACCACCCTTCATTGCTTATTCAGCTGCTCATATTAGAGATGACGGTCGCAAAGCTTATCTAGAAGCATACAAACAGAGACTCTTAAGCATTAATGAAACGAATACAATTGCTTATCCCTTGTTGGCGGGTTATGATGAAAACTTGCAATTAAAACAATAGGAACTACCTCAATACGGTTCAGTTAAGGCTGAAATTCATGTAAATTAGGCATTGTTCCCAAGAAAGGAAATTAAGTGTGGTCTGTGAGATGAGGAACACAGACTCTGGCGTTGCACAATTATGTAATGATTTTATCACTAAATCTCACGCTAAAACTGGCAACGGTGAAGGTACGAGATGTAGCCGATGCGCTATGTTCGTCGTCCCACAGTTATAGCCGTTTTCAACTGAGTCAAGTACAGGCAATTGTAGGGGCACAACAATGTTCATTGGTGTCAACTTAAGCCCTGGCGAATAGAATTCGCGGCTACATAAACAAAGTCCGCCTACGCGGACTCACCGAAAATCAAGGGTTTGTTCTCGTTCCCAGCCTCTGGCTGGGAATGCCTAATTGGAGGCTCTGCCTAGGCTGTTGACTTTGAGGGGGTTAAAGTGTTATTTTTTCATGC
>CAZZYE010000087.1:0-14152 GCA_964658145.1 uncultured Stigonema sp. | reverse complement strand
TGGCAAGCGATTTCTCTTTCACTTTCAGGTAGTCCTGTTAAGTCTACTACTGGCACACTTAAAGTTAAGCTGTCAGCAATTACTTGGACTGGCTGCTCATTGATGGTGCGGAAGTTGGTACGTAAGGCTTCGTGGCGAGCGATAATTTTGTTGAGGCTTTGCTCTAGCGCCACGACGTTCAAGTGACCGTGAAGTTTTAGAGCTGCTTGTTCGTTGTAGAAAGGGTTATCTGGTTCCAACTGGTTTAATAACCAGAGTTGTTCTTGGGCACAAGACAGAGGTAAGTTCTGAGGACGCTCGGCTTTGATCAGGGGTAAATTTGGAGCGGTGGTGATACCTTCAGTGAGCTTCCCTTGGGGACGCTGCGCTAACGCATTTTTCTGGTGCAGCAACAAAATAAGTTCTGCTTTATGCTTAACCAGTAAATCACGAGTTTCTGGTGTCAATACTCCTTTTGGGGCATTAACACGCAACTGTTCACCTTCAACCCACAACTTCACACCCTGCTTAGTAAGATCAGCTACCAATTGCTCGATATTCACAGAAACATTACCTCCACGTTACCTAATTCCTAATTCGTAATTGAAGAATTATTTATTGCTGTTCAAATTGCTATTTCTTCTCTATCAATTGCATCTAAGCTAGTATCTGGATCTGTTTGTTTCTCCAGCTTTGGTACTATTTCAGCTATGGTGGGATACTCAAACAAATTTGCTACAGATAATTGAATAGAAAAAGTATTTCGTAATCGAGACATAACTTGAACAGCTATTAGCGAATCTCCTCCCAATTGAAAAAAGTTGTCATGGATTCCTACCTGTTTAATTCCCAACAATTGTTGCCAGATATCTGCAATTTTTTCTTCAATATCATTGCGGGGAGCTACATAGGAATTTGGCAAATCGGGTCTTGAGTGGAGCGCATATAAGTTTTCTGACTGAAAATTCTCTGGCTTTCTTTTTAATGAAAACTGTGATTCCTGGTCAGTCTCTTTTTGCCCCAACTTTGTGGTAAATGCGGCTGGTGCAGAAGCTTGAGCCATAATAATTTTATGCTCAAAAGCTTCAGTTTCAGGAAAAGCGGCAACTTGAACAAAATCTTGAGCGCGTAGTGCTTCAAACCACTGGTCTTTGATGATAAAAGGCTGACCTGGGCTGCGTCTTCTATCGTCTAAAGGTTTCAACAACAGACCCCAACTGATATCAAAGTCGATTTTCGGCTGAGTGATTTCCCATAGTAAAAGGAAGCCCCCAGGAGCTAATAAAGAGCGCACATGGTGGAGGGTTTGATCTATGTTGCGAGTTGCGTGAAACACATTAGAGGCTATGACTACATCAAAGCTATGCTTCTCAAACCCTTGCTCAGTTGGCGACTTGTCTATGTCTAGTAATCGATATTCAACAAATGGATAGTCGTTAAACTTCTGTTGCGCTTGACTCAGGAAGCCGCTACCAATATCAGTAAAAGTATAGTTGGTTTGTTTGGACGGCAACACAGGTAGTAAGGCTTGCGTAGACATACCAGTACCGCCGCCGATTTCCAAAACTCTCAAGTAAACCGATGGTGGCAACGACTTGACCACCTGTTCCAGACTTGAGCGCAAGATAGAGTTGTAGTAAGTAATTAAGAGAGATTCTCGATTTGAACTGTTTTTGTCGTCTTGGTAAACCAGTTCATTGAAAATCTCTAAGGGTTCTTGTTCACCAACGACAACAGCAGCTAAATTTTCACCACAGCGTTGCACTAAATCTAAATCTACTAAAGATGTAGAAGCGAATCTCGCTCTGACTTCTTCTAAATGTTCATTAATATAATCTTGCGAACATGGCACTAGCCCAGTAAATAACCCTTCCTGTTGCTGTAGTTGTCTTTGCTCCACTAATATTTGCAACCATCTAGACAGCAATTGTTGATAACGGGGAGTGATCTGGCATTGCGCCAACAAATTCTCCAAAGAATACTTTTCTTCGGCATTGCTAAAAGCCCCTAACTGGTTAAGTGCAGAGTTTATGTAAGCTGTACATAAACGATCCAACCACTGTTTGTTCTGGTGATATGTTAACTCGTTAAGTTCTGCATCTCTAGCATTTGCTTGATTTTGACTAGCTTGTATGAGCGATGTCCACAATTGTGAAGTTGTGGGTAAGGTTTGCAACTGCCCCCAATCTGCTAGTTGTGGGGGTTCAATCCAATAACGTTGGCGCTCAAAGGGATAAGTCGGTAAGGGAAGGCGGTAATATTCCTCCTGACTATAGAATCCGAACCAATCTACCTTGACCCCAGCCAGCCAAAGTTGACCTAATGTAGTGAATAAAACACGATTATCGGATTGCTTTTCTTGAGGATGACGTACTGAAGTCAATACCGTTTGTGCGGCTGCTTTGTCGGGATGCCTTTTGGCTAATGTACTCAGTGTGTGTCCTGGTCCAACCTCTAATAAGACTTGCTCTGGTGTTGCCAATAATTTCTCTACACCTTGGGCAAACAGCACAGTAGAACGCAAATGTTGAGCGTAGTAGTCAGGATTTGTCGCTTGTGTGACTGTAATCCAAGTACCAGTAAGGTTGGAGATATAAGGAATTTTTGGTGGATTTAAGGTAACTTTTTTGACTCGCTCAACAAATGCCTCTAAGATTGGTTCCATCATTTGGGAATGGAAGGCATGGTTCGTATGCAGACGGCGACATTCAATACCTTGAGCAGCTAGCTGATTTTGTAGTGCATCTACGGCAGATGTTGAACCAGAAACTACGCACTGCAAGGGTTGATTAATTGCTGCTAGAGAAAGTTCTGTCCCTAATAGGGATTTTACCTTGTCTGCGGGCAGGGGAACAGAAAGCATTGCCCCACTCTCGAGTTGCTGCATCATCTGTCCACGTGCTGCTACCAGAGATAAGGCATCTTCTAGGGAAAAAACTCCTGCCTCAGTTGCTGCTACATATTCACCAATACTGTGACCGATCGCAGCTACAGGCTGCACTCCCCATGACTGCCATAATTTAGCTAGGGCGTACTCAATGACAAAAAGAGCAGGTTGAGATATTGCTGTTTGTTGAAGTTGCTTCGATGCTTCATCAATCTTTTCTTCACTGGGGTAGAGAATATGACGTAAATCAAGCCCTAGTAGAGGTTGGAGAATTTCTGAGCAATAATCAACTTGTTCTCGAAATACTGTCTCAGTCTGGTAAATTTCCCGCGCCATGTTGACATACTGGGAACCTTGACCGGGAAACATAAAGACAACAGACCGTTCTGTAATCTCTGTATAATTGGTAAAAACTTGTTTTGCCTCTAAGCTACTGAGAGATCTGACAGCATCTTCTAATTCGTGACAAATTAACATCCGTCGATGATTAAAACCCCGGCGACCACTACTGAGGGTATAAGCTACATCACCTAAGTTAAGTTCTGGATGCTCTTTTAAATGCGTGATTAAATTAGCTGTTGTTTGCTCAAGTGCCTTCTCACTTTTAGCCGACAGACACAACAAAAAATATTCACTTTTGAACGCCAGTTGCTTCAAGTCGGCAGAGCCGCCCAACGCACTGGCTCCTTTTGACTTTTGACTTTTGACTTGTGTTGGGGCTTCCTCTAAAATTACATGAGCATTAGTACCCCCGATACCAAAAGAACTAACCCCAGCACGGCGAGGGGTGTTATTTGTTTTCCATTCAGTCAGGGTTGTATTGACATAAAAAGGACTGTTAGCAAAATCAATTTTGGGATTAGGTGTCTCGAAGTGCAAACTAGGAGGCAGCATTTTATGTTGCAGCGCTAATACAGTCTTGATCAAACCTGTTACACCTGCTGCTGTATCTAAATGTCCCAAGTTGGTTTTTACCGAACCAATGGCGCAGAAGCCTTTTTTATCAGTGCTTTGGGTAAAAGCTTGAGTCAAAGCTGCAATTTCAATAGGATCTCCTAAAGGTGTAGCGGTGCCATGAGCTTCGATATAGGAAATTGTTTCGGCATCTACACCAGCTAAAGCTTGCGCCTCGCCAATGACTGCTGCTTGACCACTGGCACTGGGAGCAGTGTAGCCTACTTTTAATGCACCATCATTATTAATTGCCGAGCCTTTAATAATTGCATGGATGTGGTCGCGCTCTTTGATCGCATCCTTTAATCTTTTCAATACCACAATACCGACACCGCTACCGCCAACAGTTCCTTGTGCTTTAGCATCAAAAGTACGGCAGTGTCCATCAGGAGAAAGGATCATTTCCGGTTGATACAAATAACCTCTTTTTTGAGGAATGCTGATAGAAACTCCACCAGCTAAAGCCATGTCACATTCACTATTTAATAGGCTCTGACAAGCTAAGTGAACAGCAACTAAAGAAGTAGAACAGGCAGTTTGCACATTCACTGCTGGTCCAGTAAAGTTGAGTTTATAAGCAACTCGTGTCGGCAAAAAATCTTTCTCGCTGGAGATGGCTAATTGGAAAGGGTCAACTGTCTCTAATAATTTACGATTAGGAATTAGATTGTTGAGCAAATAATTATTCATCCCCGCACCACCATAAACCCCTATCAAACCATTGTAGGTTTCGGGGTCATAACCAGCGTTTTCTGTTGCCTCCCAAGCCAATTCTAAAAATAGGCGTTGCTGTGGATCTATTACTTCAGCTTCTTTCGCACTGTAAGCAAAGAAATTTGCATCAAACAATTCAATGTCTGATAGAACAGCACTAGCTTTTACATAATTGGACTTACTCAGCAAGTCTATAGAAACTCCAGAATTTATCAATTCTTCATCTGTAAACCGAGAGATAAATTCTACCCCATTACATAGACTCTGCCAGAAAGACTCGATATCTTTTGCTCCTGGAAATCGACCAGCGATCCCAATTATTGCTATTTCAAAATTGTTGTTTTCATTATTATTAACTGAACTTATTATCATTTCTACCTTTTCTTTGAGAACGATATTTTTGGATAGATTGTAGTTTTTGGTTTCTTAAAGCTTTAATTTCATCATGAGATTGAGTACGAGAATTATTTTGCTTAATTGTATCTTCTTTTTGGATTTTAGTAATCAAGTATTGACTTAAATTATGTATATTTGGGTAATTAAACATATCAACTATTGACAGTTCTAAACCAAATACTTCTTGCAATTGCTGATTAATTCGTACCAGTAGTAACGAATGACCTCCTAGTTCAAAGAAATTATTGTAAATTCCTACTTTTTCTACTTCTAGTGCTTTTTGCCAAATGTCAGCAATGATTTTTTCTACTTCTGTCTTTGGCATTACATAATCTAATAGTTCCTGGTGTAAATTTGGGTCAGGCAGAGCGCGGCGGTCTACTTTGCCGTTAGGTGTCAGAGGTAAGGAATCCAGTATTACAAAAACATTTGGCACGATATAGCCAGGTAGTTTATTAGTAAGGAACTGACGCAATTCGCTGGTTGTGAGTGACACCTCTTTTTGCGGTACTACGTAAGCAACTAAACTCTTATTACCTGGCGTTTCTTCACGGGCAATAACACAACATATCTGTACATCACCATATTGGCTCAGTACTGTTTCGATTTCTCCCAACTCGCTCCGGAAACCGCGTATTTTTACCTGATTGTCAATGCGTCCTAGGTATTCAATGTTGCCATTCGGTAAATAGCGTGCTAAATCCCCAGTTTTGTAGAGACGCGAATGAGGGTCAGTGCTAAAGGGATTGGGGATAAATTTTTCGGTTGTCAGTTCGGGGCGGTTAAGATAGCCTCTTGCTAACCCGACACCACCAATGTGCAACTCTCCTGGTACACCAATCGGCACTGGTTGCAAATACTCGTCTAAAATGTGGATTTGCGTGTTGGATATCGGACTACCTATGTCGATTTTATTGTCGTCATCAGTGCATTTTGCTATTGTGGCACAGACAGTAGCTTCCGTCGGTCCGTAGGCGTTGAAGAAATTTCTGCCAGCAGACCATTGCCTGATTAATTCAGCAGAACAAGCTTCTCCAGCTACAATCATTGTCTGCAATGCCGGAAGTTCCTCTATAGGCATAACTGCTAACGCCGATGGTGGTAGCGTGATATGCGTAATGCAATAATTACGTAATCGCTCAATTAAAGGCTTACCTGGCAGTAGAGATTCTTTTGTTTCTAAGTAAAGTGTTGCTCCTGATCCTAGAGCCATCACGACTTCCCAGATAGAAGCATCAAAACTGAAGGAGGCAAACTGGAGAATGCGACTATCAGAATGTAAGCCAAAAGTTTGAATCTGAGCTTGAGCTAAGTTGCATAGTCCCTTATGCTCAACCATTACGCCCTTTGGTCTGCCTGTAGATCCTGATGTGTAGATGACATAAGCTAAGTTGTCGGTTGTAGAACCAGTAACAGGATTGTCTTTACTTTGTGTAGATATGTCTTCCCAATCTTGATCTAAGCAGACAAGTTTCGCCCCAGAATTAGGCAAGCTATCAACGAGTCGCTGCTGGGTTAACAGTACTGAAACTTGAGCATCGCCTAACATGAAGCTCAAACGCTCAGTAGGATATTCTGGGTCAAGCGGCACATACGCTCCACCCGCCTTGAGAATCCCTAACAGGGATACCACCATTTCTACTGAACGTTCTATACAAATACCAACCAGCACATCTGGTTTTACACCCAGAGTTTGCAGATAATGTGCCAATTGATTTGCACGACAATTTAATTCCCGATAGGTCAAATTCTCCTGCTTAAACACCACCGCTACTGCTTCAGGGGTGCGTTCAACCTGAGCCTCAAACAACTGATGAATACACTTATCAAAAGGATAATACGCTTGAGTCGAGTTCCATTCAACTAATAACTGCTGTTGCTCAACTTGTGTAAGCATTGGCAATTGGGAAATTTGTTGCTGTGGATTAGCCACAATACCTTCGAGCAAGGTCACAAAATGACCACTCATTCGCTCAATGGTACTAGCATCAAACAAATCAGTGTTATACTGCCACCACCCCACCAGTCCAGTAGTACAGTTTTCTATTAATAAAGACAAATCAAACTTAGCAGTTGTCCCTTCTACGACTGATGGACTGACAGTTAACCCAGCAAGCTCTACTTGCTGCATGGGTGCAGTCTGGAGGGAAAACGCTGCTTGGAAGAGTGGTGTATGACTGAGATCCCGTTGGGGCTGCAATGCTTCCACCAGCATTTCAAAAGGCAAGTCCTGATGAGCATACGCTCCTAGAGCCATTTCCCGAACACGAGTGAGTAATTCGTTAAAGCTAGGATTACCTGCCAGGTTGGTACGCATCACTAAAGTATTGACAAAAAAGCCAATTAACCCTTCTATCTCACTACGATTGCGGTTGGCGATCGGTGAACCAACCGAAATGTCTGATTGTCCTGTGTAGCGGTAAAGTAACGTATCAAATGCTGCTAACAGCGTCATGAATAGCGTCACTCCTTGTTGCCGACTCAGTTGTACCAGTCTAGCAGTGAGATCCTTTGAAAGTGCAAACTTTTGATATGCCCCTGAGAAAGTCTGTACAGATGGTCTGGGTCGGTCTGTAGGGAGCGACAATAAAGTTGGTGCGTTTGCCAGTTGTTGTTGCCAGTAACTCAGTTGCCTTTGGAGTACATCCCCTTGCAACCACTGTCTTTGCCAGATAGCAAAATCTGCGTACTGCACTCTCAGTGGTGCTAACGGTGTACCCCCCTGAGGAAGCAAGTTAGGCGTAGCGGACGCACCAGAGGGCTGACCTAGAGAATAAGCATTGTACAGCGCTGCTAACTCCTGAACAAACACATCCATTGACCAGCCATCACTGACAATGTGATGCATACATACTAACAAGACGTATTCTGTCTCAGACAGCACTACTAATGTCGCTCTGATTAACGCTTGTCTTGCCAAATCAAAGGGTTGAATAGCTTGTTGTTGCGCTAATTGCTGTGAAGCAATTTCTTGCTCGGTTGTTGGCAGATCTTCGCAGTCAATAATTGATAGTGTCCAAGCAGTTTGTGTTTGAATGATTTGAGTTGGTTGTCCATTAACTATGACGAAGTTGGTGCGTAACGCTTCGTGGCGATGAATAATTTCTTGTAAGCTTTGTTCTAAGGCAGCAACCTTAAGAGTTCCTACTAGACGCAAAGCTAAGGGTATGTTGTACAAAGCACTGTTCGGCTTTAACTGGTCTAAAAACCACAGCCGTGTTTGAGCAAATGACAGTGGTAATTCTGCATCCCTTGCCCTTGCTAAGATGGGTGGTGTCGAGAGTTCTAAGTTTTGTTGTTGCAACTGCTCAATTTTTTGTGCCAAGTCGGCTACTGTCGGGGCGGCAAACAACTCACGCAGCGGTAGTTCTACTTTAAAAATGTTGCGAATGCGTGAAAGCAGTTGCGTTGCTAGCAGCGAGTGTCCCCCAAGTTCAAAGAAGTTATCGTCAATACCTACTTGCTCTACTTTCAGCACTTGTGCCCAAATTTGTGCCAGTATTTCTTCAATTGGCGTGCGCGGGGCGACAAATTTTTCTAGCAGTTTGCTGTCTAACTCTGGTTTTGGCAGTGCGCGGCGGTCTACTTTGCCGTTAGATGTCAGGGGTAAGGACTCCAGCACCACAAAAGTGTTTGGCACCATGTATTCGGGTAGCTTCTTTTGTAGAAAGCGGCGAACCTCACTGAGTAATAAACTCGAATTGCTCCAGGTCGGTTTTACAGAATCACAGACTAACCTGCTACCAGGATACTCTGGGAGGTACTGGTTTATGGATGGTCGTCTGGCATAGATATTGTAGAGTCCAGTATCTTCTAGTAAAGTATCTTGCTCAATAGTTAGGTCATATCCATGTTCTTTTAGCAGCGCTGCAATCTCATCCAACCTACCATTGATGTTATGAACCTCTACAACTATCTGCTGGATCTTTTGCCAATCTTCTTGCTGGATGCCAGAAAGCACATCTTGCTCACTTTTCTCCACGTCGATTTTCAGCAAATCGATCCTCTCAACGCCATGCTCACCAATCACATCAGAAATTGTTCTTAAGTGGCAAGTGAATTGCTGACTCTGCAATCGTTCTGCTAGCAGTTCATCAATTGCCTGACTCGACACTACTGTCTCATTTGCTACCGGATATTGTTGTTTGAGCAAAAAGGATTTGATCACCTCTCGCTCTTGATCCGCATCAGCAAAGCGTCCGGAAACGAGGGAAACCTGAGGATAATATGTAAAGGTGTCACTCTTTGTCTCGCTGGAAAGACCAAGATTAAACAGTTTCACATTTAAGCCATAGATCTCAGTATTTATGCGTAACACTTCAAAAACAGGCGGAATTGGCTCAAATGCGTAAATAGAAGCATCTTTACATATTTGACCCACGAAGAGTGCGAATAGACCGATGTTGGCACCCACATCAAAGATGCAATCCCCTTCATTGATAGTGATGCCATGTTTTAAATAAGCCTGTTCCTCCCAAAGTTCTTTGTAGACGAATTCTGTCTCGTTTTTATTCAGATGGGCAATCACCATGCCATTCGGCAACTCATAGAGTAACCCTTCATTAAGCAGACCTTCATTTTTAAAACGAAGTAGTTGTACAATCGGAAAGGCATACTCTTGGTCAGGCACAATATAGGCTACCAGACGTTTATCATCAGGAGTGTCAATGGCTACGATGACACTCTCCTGTACTGAGGGGTGTCGGCTTAAAACCGCTTCAATTTCGCCTAATTCGATCCGAAAACCGCGAATTTTAACTTGATTGTCGATGCGCCCCAAGTACTCTATATTACCGTCACTTAAGTAACGTGCCTGATCCCCAGTTTTGTAAAGCCGGGAATGCGGGTCATTACTAAATGGGTTAGGAATGAATTTCTCCTTGGTCAAGTCGTGGCGGTTGAGGTAGCCTCGTGCCAACCCCAGACCACCGATGTGCAACTCTCCCGGTACACCAATCGGCACTGGTTGTAAGTGCGAGTCTAAAATGTAGATTTGTGTGTTGGCGATCGGTCGCCCAATAGGCACTGTCCTTAGATTGCTATGTGGTTTGCATTGCCAGAAGGTGACATCAATTGCAGCTTCTGTTGGCCCGTAGAGATTGTGCAATTCACACTCTAGATGAGCGAAAAAGCGTTCCTGGAGTTTTAAAGGTAGGGCTTCACCACTACAGATAACTCGTTTCAAGCTACTGTAATTTTTGAAACTTTGTTCTTCTATGAAAGCTTGGAGCATGGAAGGGACAAAATGCAGCGTAGTAATCTGCTGCTCTAAAATTAGGTTGACCAAGTAGGCACTATCTTTATGTCCACCTGGTTTAGCCAGAACTAAACGCGCTCCAGTCAATAATGGCCAGAAGAACTCCCAAACTGACACGTCGAAACTGAAAGGAGTCTTTTGTAAAACACAATCCGCTGCTTTTAACTGATAGGCTTGTTGCATCCACAGCAGGCGATTGCAAATCCCCATGTGGGTATTCATTGCTCCTTTAGGTTTTCCTGTTGAGCCGGAGGTGTAGATTACATAAGCTAATTTGTCAATTGTAGAGCTACTGACGGGATTATCTTCACGAACTGCACGGATTTCTCCCCAGTCTGTATCTAAGCAAACAATACACGCCTCATGTTCCGGTAAACTAGTTACCAATTTCTCTTGGGTCAACAGTACCCGCACCTGTGAATCATTCAGCATATAAGACAATCGCTCAGTTGGATATTCCGGGTCAAGTGGCACATAAGCACCACCCGCCTTGAGAATCCCCAAAAGTCCTATCACCATAAACAGCGATCGCTCCACACACAACCCTACCAGCACATCGGCTCCCACACCCAATGATTTAAGGTAGTGCGCTAACTGGTTGGCACGACAATTCAGCTGCTGGTAAGTCAGTTGTTGATTTCCAAACACAACTGCCACAGCATCTGGTGTACACTGAACCTGTTCCTCAAACAACTGATGTAAGCACTTATCTAGTGGATAATCCGCCTGAGTATCATTCCATTCAACCAATAATTGATGCTGCTCAACTTGTGTAAGCAAAGGCAATTGCGAAATTTTCTGCTCTGGGTTAGCAACAATACCTTCAAGCAATGTCTGAAAATGCCCAGCCATGCGGTCAATTGTACTGACATTAAATAAGTCAGTGTTATACTCCCATACACTCACTAGTCCAGCAGCAGTGTTTTCTATTAATAAAGTTAAATCAAACTTGGTAGTTGTAGTTTCTGTGGGCAATGAAGTGACAGTTAATCCAGTCAACTCTACTGGAGATTTAGAAGCATTCTGAAGGGCAAACGTTACTTGGAATAGGGGTGTATGACTGAGTTCTCTTTGCGGTTGCAATGCCTCAACCAGCATTTCAAAGGGGCAATCTTGATGAGCATAGGCATCCATTGCTATTTTACGAACACGACCCAGTAATTCGTGAAAGCTGGGGTTATCTACCAAGTTGGTACGCAAAACTAAAGTATTGGCAAAAAAACCAATTAGTGATTCAAGTTCTTGACGATTGCGGTTAGTAAAAGGCGAACCAATACAAATATTATCTTGACCACTGTAACGATGGAGTAAAACAGTAAAAGCTGCCAGCAGGGTCATAAACAAAGTGACACCTGACTTTTGGCTGAGGGTTACTAATTGAGAAGTTAAATCTTTGTTTAGTTGAAATCTTTGAGTACCACCAGAGAATGTCTGAACTGGTGGGCGCGGATAATCTGTTGGCAATTTCAATAAAGGCGGTGCGTCAGCTAACTGTTGTTTCCAATACTCAAGTTGCTTTTCTAAAACTTCTTTAGTTAAATATTTGCGTTGCCAAACGGCAAAATCAGCATATTGTATCGTTAACTCTGGTAAAGGATTTGGTTGTTCTCTAGTAAAAGCAAGATAAAGAACTTCTAACTCTTTGAAGAATATCTCCATTGACCAGGCATCAGTAATAATGTGGTGCATAGTCAATACCAATAAGTGAGATTCCACTTCTTGGCGCAATACAGTAACCCGCAATAAAGGAGCGATGCTTAAATCAAAAGGTGGCTGAATTTCTTTAGTAACTAGTTGTTGAATTTCACCTTCTTCTAATCCTTCTACATCCAATACTTGGATGCTAATAGTTAAAGTAGGGATAATCTTCTGCACCGCCAATCCATCTACTGTTGGGAAAACAGTCCGTAAAGCTTCGTGGCGACGGATAATTTCATTGAAGCTTTGCTCTAATGCTACTATGTTTAGCGCCCCAGTAATTTGAAGTTGTACACTGCCATTATAAAAAGGGTTTTGTTTATCTAACTGATGGAGAAACCACAACCTTTGTTGACTAAAAGATAAATGTAAATGACTATCCCGGTCAACAGGTAAAATAGGTTCAAAAGCTAATTTATTTTCAGTTTTTACTTCTTGAAGACAACTAAGTATTTCTTGTTTTCGCTCCATCAACTCCTGCTTAATAGCTGGGGTCATTGCTCCCTTGGGAGCGCGATAGCGAAGCTGGTCATTTTCAATCCAAACTTTTATATCTAAACTGTTTAGTAAAGATAAAAATTCAAATACTGTTATTGTATCAATATCTTTATTCATATTTTTTCTGTATGACTAGCAAAACCCACTACCGCCCAGAGTTGTATTTACTACACTGCTGTTGTAACAAAACTGTTTGTATTAGAATTAATGACATATTGAGAAAAAAGTTTTTTATAGAAAGGCGTTTGTTTAAATACCCTTTTATAATGATAGGAATAGTATTTAAATTCTATCTTTTCTCCTAATTTTTTAATCAGTGAACCTTCTATATTATAGTCTGGATTTAGATTATTATCACAAAGCGAACCACTGCAAATGGCTTCAATTTTATCTCCTTGAGAAACTTGAATCCCTGGAGAGAAGACTGGAAAATATACAGGCAGCCAGCAATATTCATGCTCGATTACATCGATAACTTCTCCCTCTATTGTGTGTAGATTGAGCCAGACTACAAAGCCATCCAATCTCGAATCTTTTAAAATGGTGAGATTGACTTCATTACTATATTCTGTCTCGATGATACCTGCGAAATTCAGGCTTTCAAAAATCGAGCTAGTGGAGATAATGCTGGACTTGGAAAAATGTCTCAGACATAACCTTAAATCAAACGGGTATCCAACTTGCTCAAATATTTTACGGGTATAATAAGCTGGGATTTCCATAAACCCTGGATTTTGCAAAAACTCATCAGGCAGGCAAACAGCAGCAATTTTAGTAATGCTTTTTGCCGGAATCATTACTCCATCTTCTTTCAAAAATCTTCGGGCGTTATTCAAAATTAATGCCGCGCCTTCAACTCCTCCAATAGAGCCAACTATTTCCGAAACACAAACGTCTGCCATCTCAGGTATGTTAACTTTGGTTGCATCCCCTAAAATTAAGGTTATCTTGTCCGATAAACCAAGTTTGTTGATGCAAGCTTTGGCTGAGTTGTAATATTTTTCGCTCATTTCAATTGCATATACTTTCCGAGCATTGGCTTCTGCACAAAATCTAGCTAAAATCGCATCTTTGCCTGTTCCTATATCGACAACTACTTTATCTTTGACTAACCGATTAATAGCCACCTTGTAACTGTGATTTCTTCGCCGATCGTTGGTTAGAACGTAGTACAAAAATTCGTCATACACGAAGAATTCTGCTAATGATGGCCATAATTCAATTTGACTAGGCTTTTCGCACTCCACCTCAGATATGGACTTTACATTTTTTTGAGTAACGACCTCAGTTACTAGGGGTTTGTCGCCCATCACATCTTTTGCTTGTTTGAGAAATGTAACTATTTCTGTTTTCCGCTCCACTAATTCCTGTTTCATATCTGATGTCATTACTCCTTTGGGAGCGCGATAGTGTAGTTGATTATCTTCAATCCAGATTTTGATGCCTGAACTTTTGAGTGAAGCTAAAAATTCAACTGTTGTCATTTTATAAACACCCCTCCTCGTATTCTTCTGTGTCAGTCATCAAAGTATCTTCATCTTCTGTTGCAATTCGCAGCACCTCAATATTATGAGCTAACTCAGCCACAGTAGGAGATATAAATAAACGGTGTAAAGATAAATCAATAGAGAAAGCAACACGCAACCGAGAAATTACTTGCGCCCCCAAGAGGGAATTTCCTCCCAGTTCAAAGAAGTTATCGTGAATACCCACTTGCTCTACTTTCAGGATGTCACTCCAAATTTTTACCAATATTTCTTCTTCCGGGG